>JASLEF010000126.1 GCA_030151245.1 Ignatzschineria sp.
TTTTTCATCATCATTCCCCTATTCCATCGTTAAGATCGCTTGACCTGCTTCCACTGCATCCCCATCTTCCACTAAGATCGCGCTAATCACGCCATCTGCTTCTGCGGTCAGCTCGCTATATTGCTTCATCACTTCGATCAGTCCAAGCACATCTCCCGCCTTTACTGCTTGTCCTTCCTCGACATAGCAAGGCGCATCTGGCGATGGTCTACGATAAAATATTCCTGGCATTGGGCTTAAAATTTCCATATTTGATTCCTCTTTAGCGTTATTTATTATTATTTCGACAACTCTCTACACATCCTTATTGAAAGCCGTCTTTCTAATGGGGGAGATAATCCGTAAGGTTAACGGATAACGATGATGGGTTGTCCTGCTTCCACCGCATCACCATCTTCTACTAAAATTGCTTCGACGGTTCCAGCGACTTCTGCAATGAGCTCACTATACTGCTTCATCACTTCGATGAGTCCTAAAACATCTCCTTCTTTGATAACCTGTCCAACTTCCACATAACAAGCAGATTCCGGGGATGGTCTACGATAAAATATTCCTGGCATGGGGCTTAAAACTTCCATCATCTCTCTCCTTCTTTTAATGATTACAGATCTTTATGAGTAGGCTTAGCACTCAATTTTTTATAATTCATGACACCTACTAATAAGTAAGTTCTAAATCTTCGTAAAGATAATTCCCTGAAACAGAGCGCCTCTTAGAATTCCTTTACCAGTTTCCTTCAGTTCTCTGAATATCCTTGGATAACTATCGACATATTTTGATGATTGACGATCACTTTAGTTCTGCTTCGTTAATCTTTAATAAGTATCTTGATCTCTATTATGACAAGCCACTGTTTGACGCAGTGCTTTTGACCATTGACTGGCAATATAATTTGCGGGGAGATTGAGTCAATATTTCAATCATCTCCCTCTCACTAATCAGCAGCAGGTATAACAATTAAGTTATTGAAATTGATTGGTAATGCAAATCCCATTTGCACTAAGCTCTTGATGAATCGCCTGCAACAACTCGACAACGCCCGGCGTATCGCTGTGAATACAGACAGACTCAAATTCAATCGTATGCCAATTCCCCGTTGTTGTCTGTACTTTTCCTTCTAAACAAGCTGTTAAAACCTTATTGGCAATTTTTTGAGGATCTAATCGTCCCATTCCCCTTGTAAAAACAAGGCTTCCACTATCATCATAATCTCGGTCTGCATAAAACTCCCGAATCACAGGTTGACCAAGGCTCTTTGCGATCGCATAAGTTTCAGAAATATCCATGCCGAAAATATAAGCTTCTGGAAATATTTTCTGAACACTTTTTACAAATACTTCGGCTAAGTCCGTATCCGTAGAGATCGTCATGTAGAGAGCTCCATGAGGCTTTACATGTTGAAGCGGTAAATCATAACGTCTTGCAATCGCCTCTAACGCCCCAACTTGATAGACAATATCATTAATCAGCTCATCCTTTGTGGCATTAATCTTACGGCGACCAAAACCGACTAAATCACGATACCCTGGGTGTGCGCCAATTCCAACGCCCTCTTTTTTAGCAAGTCTCACGGTTTCATCCATAATCATTGGATCACCCGCATGAAATCCGGTAGCAATATTTGCCGATGAAATCAGCTGTAAGATCTCTTGATCCTGTCCATCTCCGGCCTTCCAAATGCCAAAACCCTCACCAAGATCTGAATTTAAATCTATCTTCGTCTTTTTCAAAACGTGCTCCTCCCTCATCTATTTCTGACATCAATCTCTTGTTAAATGTTTTCTGAAATATTGAGCGCTATTATTTATCGTTATTGTTATGCAGTATTATTATTTTTACGGTACTGCCTAATATTTGGTTAAACGCTTTTGCGTCTGAATTCACAATAGGGTATTTTGCTTAAATAAAATAATTTTATTTTTTTATACATCGATATAAAAAAAATTAATACAGTTCGGGGGAGTTATGGCATTTACCTTAAGACAGGTTCGTTATTTCGTGGCAACCGCAGAAACAGGTCAGATCTCT
Organism: Ignatzschineria sp.; assembly: GCA_030151245.1. Lineage (GTDB taxonomy): Bacteria > Pseudomonadota > Gammaproteobacteria > Cardiobacteriales > Wohlfahrtiimonadaceae > Ignatzschineria. The sequence continues at coordinate 2,029 of JASLEF010000126.1, forward strand.
CTGGCATCCCAACGACTCAATATTACCCAATCCGCCATCACAATCGCTATCAAGCAATTAGAAGAAATCGTGCATTCAGAGTTATTTCTCAGGCTACCTACCGGCATGATTCTGACAGAATCAGGACATCTTTTTCTTAAACATTGCTATGAAATCCTCGATCGTGTTGATGCGGCGATGAATGTCAAAAACCTTAATCAAGATCCCGGAGAAATTACAATTGCCGGCACAGGGACAATCATCAGCTACTTTCTTCCTACTCATTTAAATCGCATTCAAAAACTTTATCCTAATTTAACCGTTAAATTATTTGAGATTTCACGTAAAGAGATTGAAAAAGGCTTAGTTGAAGGCACCATAGATCTTGCGGTTTTACTCAGCTCTAACGTCAATAATCCTCAGCTTATTGTCCGCGATCTTTTTGATTCGACAAGAAGACTTTGGCTTCCTGAAGGTCACCATCTCCTACAACAAGAGTCTGTGACTTTTGCTGAGATTACAGATGAACCGTATGTCATGCTGACCTTTGATGAAGCCGAAAATTGGATGATGAATTTTTGGGAAACCCAAGGAAAATCCCCCGATATCATTCTACGTACCAGCTCAGTAGAAGCGGTTCGAAGTATGGTTGCGAATGGATCGGGTGTCACAATCTTATCAGATGCTGTTTATCGCCCATGGTCTCTTGAAGGCAAGCGCATTCGCAATATCACTTTAAATCCCTCACCACCGCCAATGGCCGTCGGCGTTGCTTGGGCCAAAGAGCGAAAACCTAATGCCATTACCGAACACCTTATCAATTATTTTATAAAAGCTGGTGGAAGACAGAGTGTCGAAAATATTCCAGGGAGCCACTCTCCTCTTTAATCTCTCTTATAACTTCCCCTTTTGAGTGTTTCTGAAACTTCTCGCTCATGGTAAAATGCCAAACAATTTCACAATATTAGGTTTCTTCAACGTCATGAATAGTAGCTATCCTCGCGCACTGCTCCATCGCAGAATAGGCGCGCTTTTGTATGATATCCTCTGTATTTTCGCCTTAGAAATGGTCGTCGCCGCTGTTTTTTTACTCTTTAATTCAGGGGAAGCCATTACGAGCGAACATCCTCTCTACAAAGTACAGCAGACATTATTCGCCATTGTGCCATTTCTCTATTTTCTTTTTTTCTGGCTTCGAGATGCACATACAACAGGCATGCGAGCATGGCGTCTTCGCATCCAACAATTAGATGGAAAGCCCATGTCAAGCTCTCAAGCAATTCTCCGTTTACTGTTTGCGGTGATTAGCTGGATTCCATTAGGCCTTGGATATTGGTGGGTACTTGTCTCACCGACTCGTCTCTCCTGGCACGATCGCCTTTCTGGCACTGAAATTATTCAACTTCCTAAACAAGAGAAACCCAAGAAGTCTTAAATCATGAAAAAAATCGCCCTCAAAACACTCCCGATCCCCGCACAAAAACGTGCTGTTTCATGGGATCTTGAGAACGCTACAAACTTCGCGCTCCATTTAGTAAACTCTGCAAAAAGTAGTGATCGCACCCTTATCGTGATCGTCAATAGTATGCGTAAAGCTGAGAATCTTGCCGAGGACTGTGCATTCTTTGGGGGCAAAGCAACCATTTTTCCAGATACAGAAACGCTTCCCTACGATCCATTTTCCCCACAGATTGATATTATTTCTCAACGACTATCGGTACTTTATCACCTCAAAGAAGGGGAAAAATCGATTGTCATTGTCACCATTCCGACACTATTGCAAAGACTACCGCCAAGAAGCTTTTTTGATGCAAACGTGCTTCTCTTTAAAAGGGAGCAAGTCATAGATCGAGAATTGTTTCGAAGTAACCTTGAGAGTGCAGGCTATCTCGCAGTCAATAATGTCTTGTCGCCAGGAGAGTTCTCCGCACGAGGCTCTCTCTTCGATCTTTTCCCGATGGGAGAAAAAGAACCTATCAGAATCGATTTTTTTGATAATGAAATCGATACGATTCGTACCTTTGATCCTGAAAGTGGTGATACTCTCGAAACCTTCTCTTCACTCTCACTGCTACCGACACGAGAGTTCAATATCAGCGCTCAAGGATTAGAGACATTTAAACAAAAATATCAAAACAACTTCACCGCAGATGAAGCGCTTCTCAAAAAGTCCTATATCTATCAAGAGACGATCAAAGGCAATCTTCCTTCCGGAATTGAGAGTTATCTGCCACTCTTCTTTGAAGAAACCGCGACTTTTTTTGACTACTTACCTAAAGAGACCAGTCTACTACTCTACCCAGATATTGCAGCTGAGGGATTACGGTTCCACGACCTTATTGAGACTCGTTTTGAGCGATATCGACACGATAGTGAAAAACCGATCTTGCCACCAGCAAGACTCTATTTAACGCCACAAGGTTTGGAAAGCCTGATTAATCAATATCCCAAAGTCACGATTAATTTCACAACACAATTTCAACCTTCCATCAATTTGCCAGCGTTAAAAGAGCAGAGTGAAAATGGCAAAATCCCCTATATTCTTTGTGCTGAAACCTCAGGTCGAAGAGAGAATCTTCTCAATCGCTTAGCCAATGAGGAGATTGTACCGAAAGTTTATGACTCCATTGAAGATGCCTTTCAATCCCCTTCGGCACTTCAGTTAGTGACCGGTGCATTAACTCAGGGGTTTACCAATGAAACGCCCCCTTTTAGGCTCATCACAGAAGCTGAGTTTTTAGGCGTCAAGCCCCGAGAATATCGCGCAAAAAGTAAAGTGGCGGATATTGAATCGATGCTCACCAACCTCGATACCTTAGAACTTGGTGACCCTATCATTCATATCAATCATGGAGTTGGCCGATATGCGGGGATGGATATTATCGATGACACAGAGTTAGTCGTCATCCAATATAAAGATCACGCCAAACTCTATGTACCGGTAACATCCCTGGATCTTCTTTCGAAATACTCCGGCAGTGAAAAACAGGCAGCACCCTTACACAAGTTAGGCTCAGATCAATGGGATAAGGCCCGCAAAAAAGCGGCAGAAAAAGCCAATGACACAGCGGCTGAACTTCTCGATATCTATTCCCGCAGAGAAGCACAAACAGGAAAAAGAATGTCGGTTCCTGCAGAATATGAACAATTTGCCGCAAGTTTCCCCTACAATACCACCCCCGATCAGCAAAAAGCGATTGATCATGTCCTTGCCGATTTAGAACAAGGAAAGATGGATCGTATCGTTTGTGGCGATGTGGGCTTTGGAAAGACTGAAGTTGCAATGCGAGCGGCTTTTATGGCAGCCATGAATGGTTATCAAGTTGCGATTCTCGCACCCACGACACTACTAGCTGAACAGCATGCGACCGCTTTTGAAGATCGCTTTGCAGATTGGCCTTTGAAGGTTGCAGCACTTTCACGCTTTCGTAAAACGAAAGAGACTCGTGAGATTTTAGCGGCCTTAGAAGCTGGCGATGTCGATGTGGTCATCGGTACTCATCGTCTCCTCTCAGAAGATACTATTTTCAAAAACTTAGGGTTAGTCATTATCGATGAAGAGCATCGTTTTGGGGTAAAACAGAAAGAACGTCTACGTGAGCTCCGTGCCGAAGTTAACTTCATGGCGATGACTGCCACGCCTATTCCTAGAACACTTAATATGGGATTAACCGGCCTTAAAGCCTTATCAATTATTGCCACGCCGCCAGAAAATAGAATAGCCGTCAAAACATTTGTCAACGAATGGAGTGATGAACTTATTGTTGAAGCTTGCACCCGAGAATTTAAACGAGGAGGACAAGTCTACTTTCTCCATAATGAAGTCAAAAATATTGCCGCCGTAGAAGCACGATTATTAGAGCTGATGCCAGATATCTCTATCGGTATTGCACATGGACAGATGAATGAAACCGAACTGGAAAAAGTGATGCTCGATTTCTACCATCATCGTATCAATATCTTACTCTGTACTACGATTGTTGAGTCGGGCATTGATGTTCCTAATGCCAATACGGTCATTATCAATAAAGCCGATCATCTAGGGCTTGCACAGCTTCATCAAATTAGAGGCCGTGTGGGTCGTTCACATCATCGGGCTTTCTGCTATCTCATTGTTCCTGAATATGCCGCAATGACCTCTGATGCCAAAAAACGTATCGAAGCAATTGCCACAACAGATACTTTAGGAGCGGGCTTTATGCTCGCAAACCACGACCTTGAAATCCGAGGGGCCGGCGAATTATTAGGAGATGCCCAAAGTGGAGAAATTAACGCGATTGGGTTTTCACTCTATATGGAATTATTAAGTGAGGCGGCAGAGATGGTGAAACGCGGAGGAAAACTTGATGTCGCAGATCCCTTTAATAAAGGCTTAGAGATCAGTATCGGGGCTCCAGCCCTGATACAAGAAGATTACATCTTTGATGTCTCAGCAAGACTCTCTTTCTATAAACGTATCGCAAGTTGTAAAAATCAAGATGAACTCGATCAAATTCAAATTGAGATGATTGATCGCTTTGGTCTATTACCCGATGCGACGAAACGCCTCTTTAAATTAGCCGAGCTTAAATTGAAAGCAAAGCCGCTTAATCTCAAAAAAATAGAAGCAAATCAAAATGGTGTTCGGATTATTTTTGGAGAACAACCCCGAATCAATCCCACGAAATTGATCTCACTTATCCAAGATCGCCCTCAATTTTACCAACTGCAAGGACAAGAAGCGCTGCGTTACATGCTGCCTTTAGATAATGCGGAAGTTAGAATAAATGCGATTAGTAAATTACTCGATAACATATCATAAGGTATCTCATGAAAATTATTATTTATAATTCTCCATATATACCCAAAAATTAAAATAGCTTATTTGAATATTTTGCTTAAAGGGTTAGACTATTCTCCATTAAAAATATTTAACTCCTTAAGCTTATAGACTTAAAAGATAGTTAATACATTATAAAAGGACTTCTCAATGAAAAAACTCTCTATTGTTGTGCTTGCCGCAGGACTTGGTTCTCGCATGAAATCAGCACTCCCTAAACCGCTTCATAAAATTGGGGGAAAACCAATGTTAGAGCATGTTTTAGAGAGCGCTCGCAAATTAAACCCCGATCGGTTAGTTGTTGTTTATGGTCATCGCGGAGAAGAGCTGAAAGCTGCATTTACACACCATGAAGATATTACTTGGGCTAAGCAAGAAACCTTTGAGGGGACGGGAGATGCGATGAAATACGCCCTACCCTACACCATTGAAGATTCCACAGTATTAGTCCTCTATGGTGACACCCCTCTAATTGATGCTAACACCTTAGAAGAGTTGGTCAAAAATGCCGAGAGAACCCGTCTTAATTGGTTAATCTCAACGGTGGAAAATCCAACAGGATATGGCCGCATCATCCGTAATCACAATGACCATATGGTTGCGATTGTGGAAGAGAAAGATGCAAGTGATGCTGAAAAACAGATTGACGAAATCAATACGGGAATATTTGCCGTATGCCAAAAATTCCTAGCAGAAGCACTACCGAAAATTGATAACAACAATCAGCAAGAAGAGTATTACTTAACAGATATTGCGAAACTTGCGGTACAAAACAACATTACGATTCACACCTTTAATGAAGAGCCAGAGTTAATTCAAGGCGTCAATGATCGTGTACAGCTCGCAACGCTTGAGCGTTACTATCAAAAAACAATGGCAACACAATTAATGTTAAATGGCGTTACCATTGATGATCCAGAATCTTTAACAATCCGTGGAACAGTCCAAAATGATCTCGACTGCCATATTGAACCGAATGTGATTCTAGAAGGAAATATCGTACTTGGAAAAAATGTGACGATCCGTACAGGCTCGGTTCTTAAAGATGTGGTGATTGGCGATAATACAACAATCCACCCCTATTCCGTTATCGAGAAAGCTTCTATCGGTCAAAAGGCGGATATTGGCCCATTTGCGAGAATTCGTGAAAATACAAAACTTGGCGACAACACTCGTATTGGAAACTTTGTAGAGACTAAAAATACTACCTTAGGAAATGGCTCTAAAGCAGGTCACCTCACTTATTTAGGTGATGCGACTATTGGCGAGGAGAGTAATATTGGGGCAGGAACAATTACCTGCAACTATGATGGTGCCAAAAAATATAAAACAATTATCGGTGATCATACTTTTATTGGCTCTAATAGCTCTTTAGTCGCACCTTTAGTGATTGGCAATTACTCCACAACAGCAGCAGGATCAATTGTCCCTAAAGATGTCAAAGATCATGAGCTAGTTCGCAATAAGCTAGAGGTAGTTCATGTTGAAAACTGGGAACAGCCTAAAAAAGAGTCGTAGATTACCAGGATCATAAAAAAGCTTAAAATACTCAAGCGAATCTTCTTAAACAGGGAAGATTCGCTTTATTATCATTAAGGTAACAAAAAAAACAGGGAGAGAAGAGAAGTCTAAAAAGAGCTGTTAAGTCAATACTTGACTCTTTTCAAGATATTACATAATTTTTGATGATATAATATTCCCATTCTAATGAAACAAGCTGTTAAAGAACATAAGCGCCAAGAG
>JASLEF010000218.1 GCA_030151245.1 Ignatzschineria sp.
AGGTACGCCACTGTTAAAAGACGATAAGACCGAAAACAAATTCGGTAAGATCATTCACTCTTACACCATGCAGCAAGCGGTTGAAGATAAAACTGTTACACCATTACTGTATGAAGAACGTATTCCAGAGCTGAACGTTAACGACAAAGCCATTGATGCGTGGTTTGAACGTAGCACCAGTAAACTAACTGACAAACAAAAAACTGATTTAAAAAAGAAGTTTTCTCAAAAAGGTCAGATCTACCAAACTGAAGGTCGAATTGATCTGATTGCTTATGATATTGCCGACCACTTCCAAAACTTTAAACAACAAGGCTTAAAAGGCCAGTTAGCCTGTGATTCCAAAGCCTCTGCTATTCGTTATAAGAAGGCATTGGATAAAATAGGCACGGTTACATCGGTTGTGGCGATGTCGGCTCCAGATACTCGTGAGGGGCACGAGGCGGTTGATCAGGAAAGTAAAGACATCGTACAAAATTGGTGGAAGGCTAACGTTAATAAAATGGACGAAAAAGCCTACACCAAAGCCATTATTGAAGACTTTGGTAGAGATGATGGCCCTGACATCATGATCGTTGTTGATAAGCTGCTAACGGGCTTTGATGAGCCAAAGAATACGGTGCTTTATATAGATAAGCCACTTAAAGAGCACAACCTAATACAAGCGATTGCCCGTGTTAACCGATTACATAGCAAAAAGCAGTTTGGTTACTTAATAGATTACCGAGGCATATTAAAAGAGCTTGATACCACCATAGAGAAGTACCAAGACCTTGCAGAACGCACCCAAGGCGGCTTTGATATTGATGATCTGAAAGGTTTGTATAACCGCATGGATACGGAATACAAAAAGCTTCCGGGGCTACACAGTGATTTATGGGCAATATTTGATGGTGTTAAAAACAAGCAAGATGGCCCAGCACTTCGCCAAGCGTTAGCGCCAAAGGTGCAAGATGTCGATGGCAAGCTTGTTGATACGAATCTTAAAAAGCGTGATGACTTTTACGCGGCACTGACAGCGTTCACAAACTGTATGAAAGTAGCATTGCAATCGGCAACTTACTTTGAAGATAAGTCATTCGATAACAAGCGTGACTTGTACAAACGTGATCTAAAAGCCTTTGTCGATTTGCGCAAACAAGTACGTGAAGATGCCGACGAAACCATTAACTATGATGAATACGCAGAAGATATCCGTAGCTTGCTCGATAAACACATAGCGGGTATTGAAGTAAAAGAACCAGACGGTGCGTATTTAGTCGGTAACTTGGGCAAAGACGTTAAACCACAGGATATGAGCGATGACGAAGCTCGTAACCAAACAGATAAAATCACTGGCCGAATCACTAAGATGATTGAGCAAGACTTAGCTGATGATCCGTATGCACAGGAATATTTTTCTAAGATGCTTAAAAAGGCCATTGAAGATGCCAAAGCGATGTTTGATGCGCCTGTTAAGCAATACATCCTTTTTGCCGATTTTGAACAGGAAGTGAAAGAGCGCAAAGTCGCTGATGTTCCCAATGACTTTGTAGATGACTCTGGCAAACTAAATAAACATGCACAAGCCTACTTTGGTTTATTTAAGCACCTATTTGATGCTGAATTCTTGAATGAAAAGGATCTGGATAACGACAGATTAGTAGAGTTGGCGTTTAGCATTGATGATGTAGTGAATACCGCTGTTGCTGAGTATTCAATCAATCCTGCGGAGATTGAAAACGCCATACACATGAAACTGTTGCCGCTGTTATTTGCTGATCTCGGCCTTGATAACGCTCAAAAGTTGATTGAAGAAGTGCTTAAAATCACTCGCTTAGGCTTAGCAAGGGGCTAACAAGCGTGACTAAACAAGCCGTTGCTGCTGCTATTTCCCCAAAAGAAAGCCGAACAACAACCAGTGAACGTGGTGTTTTTACCTATGGTAACGACACCATTCACTATGATGTTATTCGTAAAACCAAGCCTGCTGATAACGCTAAAAAAGCAGCACGCAAGGTCATTATTAAGGTTCATCCAGATCAGCGTGTTGTGGCTACTGTGCCACATGATGCAAGTGATGATGCTATTCAAGATGCCATGCATAAGCGTGCCAGATGGATTTGGCAAAGCATTGATGAATTTGCTAAGCAAAAAGATACGGTTTTACCCAAGCGTTACGTGAGTGGCGAAACGCAGTTTTACTTAGGTAAGCGCTATGTATTAAAGATCATCACTGATGCTGAGCAAGTGCCCAATGTGAAGCTAAGCCGTGGCAAATTGAACGTCACTATCAAGTATGACATTAGCAAAGATAATGATGATCGGCTGGTGAAAATTAAACCACTAATCGACAAATGGTATCAACATAAAGCTAAAGCAATTTTTCACGAGCGACTAGCCGAGTTACTTCCAAAAGCCACTTGGGTAAAAGGCATTCCTTCTTTTCGTGTAATGGCAATGAAAAAGCAATGGGGAAGCTGCTCAAATAAAGGCAACTTGATGCTCAACCCTCACCTAGTTAAAGCACCGAAAGAATGCATTGATTACGTGATACTACATGAGCTTTGCCACATTGCTGAACATAACCACAGCGAGCGCTTCTGGCGCTTATTAACTCAAGTAATGCCAAACTGGAAAGAAGTAAAAGCCAAATTAGATGACATGGCGGAGATGTATTTGAATGAGTGATGGAAATGGCTAAACCGATATACACATGGAAGAAAAATCTGAAACCTCAGATCTTGCTGGATAAACTATCAAAAATAGTTAACGTAACAGAAGATGGTAAAGTGTCATTTGTAGGCTGGGATTACCATGAAATAATTGTGGCGTTAGAAAACATGGTAGAAACTAAAAACGCTTCACGAGATCTATATTTACCTACTCTCATATCTAAAGCTGTTACTCAATCAGCAAAAGAAAAGCTCGATGGCAATAATGTTTTGCTGAACCTAAACAAGTTAGCAAAAGAAAATTTAGCCACAAAAATCAAAAAATACAGGGTTCTCACTTCAGTATCGTTGCCACTGACATATCCAAAAAGAAAGTTCAAAGTTGCCAATAGTGAAATTCACATCGTTTCTGACTTTCCTAAGAAATACAGTGAACATAGAAATAGCTTACTATCTAGAACAGAAGATAATTTGAAAGGCAATGGTTCAGATGAACACTACTCTAAAGTTGTTATTTACTGCCAGTCTAAGTCGCCTTACGGTGCGATCAAACAAGCGCTAGAAGACCTTGATTTATGGCGAGGAATATTGTGCCTTTTTACAAACTTTCAAATGGAATTGATTGGAGACTCTTACAAACCAATTAATACTATTAGACTAGGCAAGTTTCATACGTTGCATGAAGAAAATGGTAATGCAGCTTTGAATACGCAGTATTGGTTTGAACCGAATTTTGTGTCTGCGAAAAACGCCAAATTAAAGAACCCTGAATTACTCCTTAAGAATACTAATTTCTTTATGGATACAATTGCCGAGCATAAAGATAAAGCGCTTCTGACGGAGGGCGTTGTTCGCTATGTTCGTTCCCTTGATGAGAAAGATCAAAATACTGCGGTTGTGAAATTATGGGCCACTCTGGAAACGCTACTTACTAAGGGTGAAAGTAACTGTGATGGAATACCTAGGAGGATCTCTTTTCTATTTGAAGAATACAACTATCACGCCCAAATATTAGAGCACATAAGGGAGTATAGAAATTCAAATATTCATTCAGGTCTTGAGAACCAAAACGCCAAAAATTTTGCCTTCCAAATGCAATTCTATTTTTACAGATTAATGTTGTTCTACGTTAAGTCAGTTAGTGACTTTCCAAGTGTTGAGCAGGCAAATAAATTTTTAGATAGTCCGAGAGATGCAGAAAGGATAAAAGAAGAAATAGCTAAGTTAGAAATAGCTTTAAAGATGCATGAAAAATTGGTAACAGTTTAAGATGCTTTTTGAAGGTGGCATTCGTTAGTAAAAAATAAAGATGACATTATATAGAACTGCCCTTTCGATTTCCCAGACTCTGTTGCAAAATGACGCATCAAATACTCATAAGCATCACCCAGTAAATCATCTCCATCTGCACGATTTGAAGAGAGATCGAGCCCTTCAAAGATCCCGACTAGCTTTGTTAGGCGATCAATCATATCCTTGCCTTTACCAAGCTTATCTTCATCATTAAAGTCGGCAACATCAATTACGCCTTTCAGCTCATTCTCTTCGGCAATCTTACTAATAATTTTATTCAGTTTATCCCCGATCTCTTTATCGCCTTTCAGTAGGGATATATCATCAAAAGTTGTACCTTCTGGCACAACAATCATGCCGTATTCATCCCCTTTATACTTATCTGAGATATATTTCAAAAAGAGGAGCGTTAATACATAATCTTTATATTGACTTGCATCCATACCGCCACGAAGCTCATCACAACTTGCCCAGAGGGATGAGTATAATTCTGTTTTTTTAATTGCCATAATGGTCTTAACTTCCTAATGTTTTATTTATTAATTTTTTATTTAAATTCTGATTAATGATAAACAAATTCTTCAAGCTAATTATCAAGCTGTCTTACTTTTAATTTCTAAAAACTAAGATCACCAGAAGGTTCATGCTGATTCATTTTCATAATAAAATCAGCATCCTTTAAATACTTTGTACTATTGACAAAAATAACTATTCACAATTATTAATTAAGTTAAATTTTAACAAATACTTCTCGGCATTATTCATTAATTGCCTCTCATATTCATATTTTGGTAAATTGCACTCTTACCACGCTCATCATCAATATAAATATGATTTTTTAAATCCCTTAAACGCTGATAAATATCACCCTCTTCTCTGCAAACTTGTACAACTGCATCTGCAACACTATTGAAGGGGATCTCTTGATTACTAAAGAGAAATTGCTTACGGAACCAGCCATTCTCTTCGGCATATTTTCGAGCGATGGATCCATAAAAATACATGGAATAGTCAAGATCTAATTCAGCATTAAATAAATACTCGAAATAAGAGTAATCTATTGGCTTATCCGTATTACCAATTAATTCTTGCATAGACACCAAAATCTGATCTAAATCGATATTCTTATACGCAACTTGTGGCGTTGTATAAAGCATATGATCCACACGAACAACGCGTCCTTCATCCATAAGTTTATCAAGGTAGAAAGAAGCATGATTCACACTTTTACTCTTTAATAACTGTGCTATCTCCTCTTTATTCATAGATCTTTCACGCGTATTCATCTCTGAGACAATCAGATCTTCTTGTCCAATTGTTTTCGCATCTTTATTCAAGCTCACATTATCAACTTGAGATTTCCCATTAAAATAGAAACCATAATCTTCGCCAAAGGTTCTGATGATGTAACGTAACGTGTAATAATCACTCACTATCTTTTTATCAAACTGTCCAAATATCGTATTTAAATGCATTATATCGGTGTTTTCTGATTCAAAAATATTTAATAACTCATCAAAGCAATTATCAAAATTGATGCGATCAAGATTTAAAAATTTAGTGTTTCCGTATACGCCTTTATCGAGTAGATAAGTGTATTTAGTACCGCCAACAGCACCATTGTCAACTCTCTCTTCTT
>JASLEF010000200.1 GCA_030151245.1 Ignatzschineria sp.
TCAAATTTGACCTCTATTCTAACCCAGAACTTCTTGATTCTAAACTATCCTTTCATAAAGTGCACTCTTGGGGCTACATGGGTCAATATTGTATAAGGGATCGTCCCTGCCCACGCAGCAACTTTCTCCAAAGGTAATGCTTCCCCAAAAATCTCTACAGATTCTCTCCATGCACCCACAGGCACATTTCTTAGATCTATCATCATCATGTCCATCGCGGGTCTTCCAATAATTGGTGCTCGGTATTTCCCAACTAAAACATAGGCTTCCGTCGAGATCTCCCGTGGATAACCATCTGCATATCCACAAGCAACCACTCCTATTGGCATTTTTTCTGGAGCGACAAATTTCGCACCATAGCCGACGCTCTCCCCTTTTTCAATCTCCGTATGATGGATAATTTTTGAAGTTAAAGTGATCAAAGGCTTTAATCCAAAATCCCCTCCAGTTGTATCATCTATCGGAGAAATCCCGTATAGGGAAATTCCCATCCGCACTATTTCATGGTGTGTTACTGGCAATGTTAAAAGAGCGGCTGAATTTGCCAATGTTTGAGGTAACCCTAAGGCTTCTAGGGGTTGCATTCGTTCTATTTGTTGTTGCAATAATGGGGAGTCTCTCTCATCTGCCGTCGCAAAGTGCGTCATTAACGTAATCGACTCAATCATAGATAAAGATTGTAGTTCTACCACAATTTGAGCCGCTTCTTCTGGCGAAAATCCTAATCGGTGCATTCCGGTGTCGACCTTTAAAAATATCGGAATCGCTTTTTTAAGATTCGCAGCTTTTAACATCTCCAGCTGTTTTTGATTACCGATAGCAACACAATAATTCCGCTCACTCGCTATTTGATACTCCTCTATCGCAAAAACACCTTCCAGTAACAAAATAGGTAAAGTTCCGCCCTTTTCACGAATATCATCAGCCTCTTCTCGAATCGCGACGGCCATATAATCGACCTGTCGATTTAATAGAGGAATCAAATTTTCGACCCGATGCCCATAAGCATTTGCTTTAATAACGGCACAATATTGACTATTCGGTGCTTTCCCTTTTAGAACAGCTAAATTATTCTCTAACGCAGCTTCAGAAAAGTAAGCAATTAATGGTCTCATAATATTCCTTCTAATCGAAATGATACGGCTTTTATATTTGATAGTGCCAACGATATCGAGCAAAACAGAGATCATGCTCGCCTTGTTGATATAAAAAAAGATCAGCAGACATACCCTCTCTTTCGAAAGGTATATTTACTAATCTTTTTTCATTAAATGAAAGATCTTAGTACCACTAATTGTACTACTTAATCTGCAAGAGACCAAGACTCAAGCTTCACTTAAAACTTTGATATAACCTCATTCAACGGGCTTTACGCATTTTTAAAAATAATACCGCCACGCTTTTTTTGCGTTTCAATAAATGCCTTATGCCATTCATTATCAATGATTTTCAAAACAGAATGATGTGTTAATAATTTACCGCTTAATGCCTGCAGCTTTGGAAACGTCTCTAAAATATCATGCCCACAAACAGAAGCAACCACATCAAAACGAATAAACATTGGGGCTAAAACAATATCTACCGCCGACATGACTTCACCACTAAAAAAGGCGTGACCGCACTTATCTTCTAAGAGACGAAGCGTGCCTTTCATCGTTTCAAAATAGCCTTCTACCTCTTCCCAAGAGGTTGCCGACATACTCATATATTGAGGCCCATAAAGATCACCCGCAACACCCGCCCATGCTCTTTGAATCGCACGTTTTGCAGCGGACTTAGCATAAATGGAAGGGAGCTTATTCTGCTCTTCAATATACTCCACAATGGCCATTGATTCAAAAAGCACCTCCCCTGTTGAAACCTTCATCACGGGCACTTTACCAAGTGGCGACCATTCCTTAAACCATTCAGGTAAATCAGCGTGAGGATCGAGCCAAATTTGCTCATAACCTGCAGCTTTTTCATGAAGAGTAATTAACACTCTCTGTACAAATGGGCATAAAGGATACCCAACAACTTGATAACTCATATTGTCCTCCGGCTTTGATATGAACTTGAGACTCGCTCAAGATAAAATACGCTTAATTGATAGGTATATCACATCTTTTAGTCTATCATAAGGGGTCTAAAATAGGCGATTATACAAATTTCAAAGAGCTCTTCCAATAGGATTTTGTGACGAAATATCTCCAATACATGATCCCGTCAAAGAAGCTTTTTTATCAAGCTTATTCCGCTATCATGCGATATTTTTAGAGCGAATCGTCTATTAACAATAGAAAATAGATTTTATCTCGACTTTACTACGGAGGATTATTTCATGTCTATCAAGCTTAGCCGACTCATTGTGACCGGAAAAGATGCGGCAAGTTTTTTGCAAGGGCAAACTACTGCAGATATTAATAAACTCACTTTTATTGATCAAGACCCCGAACATCTTTATGGTCTCTCTGCAATTTGTAATCGCCAAGGTCGTGTGATCTCGCTCTTTTGGGCTATTCAAGTGGATGCAGAAACCTTTCATCTTCTATTACCAGACTCTCTTGCTGATAAAGTACAAAAACATTTAACGATCTTTATCTTCCGCTCAAAAGTGACCATTACGCTAGATGAGCCATCTCAAGAAGACCTCGCAACCTTACCGAAATCCCTGATCATTCCATGGATTATTGACGACAATAGTGAAGAATATGTTCCTCAAATGTTAAGCCTTGATTTACTCAAAGCAATCAACTTTAAAAAAGGTTGCTATACAGGTCAAGAAATCGTGGCAAGAATGCAATACCTTGGTAAACACAAAAGACGATTAGCTCGAATAACTGCGGAAAATCCAAATGATTTAGTCGTCAATGCAAAAATCCTTGACGAAAATGATAAAGATGCCGGCACAATCGTATATAGTAAAGATAATGAAGCGCTCGCGGTAATCCGATTAGAGTTCCAAGAGAAAGCTTTAAGAATTCAAAGCCCTATTACAATTAGCCATATCTGGCATGATGACGAACCTGAAAACTAAATCAAGAGGAGTAATCATAAAAATGTCGCAAAAGCATATTGGAATTTTAACCGCCGGTGGCGATTGCCAAGGCTTAAATGCTGCGCTTCGTGGCGTCACACTCTCAGCACTTAGAGAAGGATGGAAAGTAACGGGAATTCATGATGGGTTTGTCGGACTCGCAGAGAAATCCCACAGTGAGTTAACATTTACTGATGTCTATGGAATTGCCGGCATCGGAGGAACCATCTTAGGTACAGGTCGTGGAGGTGGTCGCGCGAAAAATACAGAAGAAGCTGTTGAAGCGTGTGTTGTCGCTTTTCATGAACTAGAACTAGATGCCTTAATCTGTCTAGGAGGTGATGGAACACAACGATTTGCCTCCTATCTTCATGAAAAAGGCATTCCTATTGTCACGTTACCTAAAACCATCGATAACGATATTGCACACACAGATGTGACCTTTGGCTATGATACTGCCGTACATGTCTCGGTGATGTCATTAGATAGATTACGCACAACCGCAGATTCCCATCATCGCTTAATGATTTTAGAAGTCATGGGAAGAGATGCTGGCTGGCTGGCAGCAGGAGCCGCATTAGCTGGTTCTGCTGATATCTGCTTAATTCCAGAAATTCCTTATTCTCTTGAAGCCATTGTAAAATACCTGCGAGACAATATTCGTAATCGCCGATCGGCATTATTAGTGATTGCCGAAGGCGCAATTTCTCAAGAAAACCATAAGCTTGGGCTCTCCCCTAAAAAACATGCTGAAGCGATTAAGCTTGTAGATAGTATTCCAGAACTAACCGGCATTGATTCTCGCCTCACCACATTAGGATATGTCAGCCGCGGGGGAGCACCTACGGCAACCGATAGAATCTTTGCAACACAATGTGGCACAAAAGCCATTGAGTATATTAAAGAAGGGCGTTTTGGCGTGATGGTCGCAGAACAAGGACGAGTGTTAGTTCCTGTTCCTCTAGAAGAAGTCGCCGGCAAGCCGCGCCTATTACCGGTGAATCATCCCCTTATTCAAACAATGAAAGCAACTAATATTTGTATGGGTGTATAAATACATTTTTACTAAAAAAATGGCAAAACTATGATGTTAGTAGCAAAACTGCTAACATCAATACGCTTAAAATAGAAATATTCATTTATATAGACTAGAAGACACCATGAAAAAAATTATTAATACCGATCATGCTCCCGCAGCAGTAGGACCTTACTCACAAGGTAATGCGTTTGGTAACCTTGTTTTCACATCAGGTCAACTCCCTCTCAACCCAGAAACAATGAAGTTTCCTGAAGGTGGGATTAAAGAACAAGCAGCACAAGCATTAACCAATCTAAAAGCAATTTTAGAGGCTGGTGATGCCGACTTCTCAACTGTTTTAAAAGTCACTTGTTATCTTGATGATATCAACGACTTTGCGGATTTTAACGAAGTATATACAGAATTCTTTGGCACGGAAAATGCCCCCGCTCGCTCATGCTTTGAGGTAGGCGCATTACCGATGGGAGCATTAGTAGAAATTGAAGCAATTGCTTTTCGCAAAGACTCATAACTAGCGTCTTTAAGTATTACATAAAGCAATTAGGAAAACCTCTGGGATACTCTTAAAACCAGAGGTTTTTTTTGACTCTTTTTAACCACTTTTATAATAAAATTAGCTTAAAACTCCCTGATTAAAAACACTGTTAAAAATTCTTTTAAAAGTTCTTTTAAAACGAGGATGCCATGAGAAGAACATAAGGTCTATCGCTGCTATAGATAGAGAGATAGGGACAATAGATATTCTTAAATATCCTTAAGAGAATACTTCTCACTTTAAAATAGGTCATAAAGTCCTACTTAACAAGATTGCTTCCACTCTTTCTCTTTACGACGCTCTCCCTCATATAAAAACAGCCCAAAAGTGAGATACACTTTTGGGCTGTTTATGATTTATCCTCATAAAGGGAATCGATCAATCCCCTCTAGGGCTAAGGTTGAGATGACTCTACTTTACCTAATACATCGTGATCTGAACCAGTCGCTTTATCTGCCTGCGCTTTCTTCGCATCTCTATTTAAAAGAATAAAGAACACCGGCGTATAAACCAATACCAGTATCGTTCCGGCAAGCATCCCGCCAACAACGACCTGACCAACAACATTTTGAGCACCAGATCCTGCACCCGATGATAATGCCAATGGCAGAACACCAATACCAAATGCTAAAGAGGTCATTAAGATTGGGCGCAAACGCTCATTCGCAGCTTGAACCGTTGCATCTAAGATCCCCATCCCTTCTCTAACAAGATCTCTTGCAAACTCCACAATCAAAATCGCATTCTTCGAAGTTAATCCGATCGTGGTTAACATCCCTACTTGGAAATAAACGTTATTCTCAATTCCCAATAACCGCGCCGTTAATACTGCTCCTACTAGCCCTACAGGAATCGTTAAGAGCACCGAAATAGGTACTTTCCAAGACTCATACAATGCCGCTAAGCTGAGGAAGATAATAAATACAGAAATTAAGAGCAAAGTCGTTTGCGAGTCTCCTGCTTGACGCTCTTCATACGTGGTATTGGTCCAAGAAACGTTGATCCCTTGTGGTAAATGCTCAGCCACAATCGTTTCGATTTCCGCCATCACATCCCCAGTACTTTTACCGGGCTGTGCTTCGATCGATAGAGGGAATGCAGGGAATCCATTAAAACGATTCAATTGAGGAGGACCATAACTCCAGCGTCCTTTCGCAAAGGCGCTAAATGGCACCATCTCCCCTTTCGCATTACGAACATACCAACGATTAAAGTCTTCAGGCATCATTCTATATGGTGCATCTGCTTGTACCTGAACATGCTTGATACGACCACGATCAATAAAGTCATTGACATACATTCCACCCCAAGCAATCGATAATGATTGGTTAATATCACCCACTGAGACTTGTAAGGCTTGTGCCTTTTCTCGATCAATATCAATATGGTACTGCCCAGAGTCGAACTGACCACCCGGCATTAATGTTGCGATATTCATATTTTCAGAACGTGATGCATGACCGATAAATGTCATTACAGAATTCATCAAGGCATCATGTCCTAATCCTAACGTATCCTGAAGAACAAAGCTCACACCAGTGGCACTACCTAACTCAATAATTGCAGGTGGCTTAAATACAAACATATTCGCTTCTGGAACTTGACTAAAGAATGCTTGAACACGACCAATTAAAGCATCAATATCTTGCTCATCCGTTGTACGTTCACTCCATGGTTTCAATTTAATAAAGAAGATCGACTGTTCACTTCCTTGACCCGCAAAGCTAAATCCTGCAACGGTCATCACTGAATCTACCGTTTCTTGCTCTTCTTCGAGAAGGTACTTTGTGATTTTTTCTAAAGGAATCTCCGTTTGTAATAGAGACGTACCATTGGGATTAATCGCCATACCCACTAAAATCCCCTGATCTTCATCAGGCAAAAAGCTTGTTGGTAATTTTGTAAACTGATGTCCGATAAATCCAAGTCCTGCGACAAGGACAATGACAAACATCAACGGATGCTTCAATATACGACGGATCGTTTTCCCATAGCCGGCACTGAGTTTATCAAAACCAATATTAAAATATTTCACAATCACGAAAACAATCTTCGTAATAGGCGAAAATAGCTTACTTAAGAATCGACCCATTGCACTTTTCGGCTCCGATACATCATCAGGACGACGAAGGATCGTTGCACAAAGTGCCGGCGTAAAGATAATCGCCACCAGCACAGATAGCAACATGGCCGTAATGATAGTGATCGAGAACTGTCGATAAATAACCCCAGAAGCCCCACCAAGGAAAGCCATAGGAACAAATACTGCAGAAAGAACAACTCCTATCCCTATTAAAGCTCCCGTGATTTGTACCATCGATTTACGCGTGGCTTCTAAAGGAGATAAACCCTCTTCTTCCATTAAACGTTCAACGTTTTCCACCACAACAATGGCATCGTCTACTAATAAGCCTATCGCAAGCACTAAGGCAAATAATGTTAAGGTATTTAAATTAAACCCAAAGAAGTTAAGAATTAACATCGTTCCTGCAAGCACATAAGGAATCGCAAGAAGGGGAATAACCGTTGCTCGTATGTTCTTCAAGAAGAGGAACATCACGATAAACACTAAAATAATCGCATCTATCAATGTTTGAATAACACCATCGATAGATTGTTCAACGAAGGGGGTTGTATCATACGGATAGGTATAATCCATTCCTGAGGGGAAATTATGCTTCTCTTTTGCTAAGAACTCTTTTACTGTTTTAGCAGTGTCTAATGCGTTAGCCCCCGAGGCTAAGTTAATCCCTACCCCCGATGATTGCATGCCATTATAACGCACTGTAAAGTTTTCATTCTCTGGCGAAAGCTCTATACGTGCCACATCTGATAACAGCACCTCACTACCATCTTCATTCACGCGTAACTGAATCGCTTTAAACTCTTCAGCACTAGACAGGAGAGATTGTGATGTCACAGTATAACGAATCAATTGATCTTGATTTGCCGGCAACGCTCCCAAGTTCCCTAATGTTGCTTGAGAGTTTTGCTCCTGAATAGCTCTCACAATATCGAGGGTTGTCATGTTATATTTGTGAAGTTTTATAGGATCAACCCAAATATTCATCGCATAACTTGACCCGAAGAACTGAATATCTCCAACCCCTGGTAAACGGCTAATCTGATCTTGTAAAGTAGAAGAGACATAATCCCCCAAGTCACCAGAGCTCATCGATCCATCCGGTGAGTAGAAACCTACAACCATCATGAACGAGCCGCTTGATTTAGCAATGGTAATCCCTTGCTGCTGTACCGCCTGAGGGAGTTTACTTAAAGATTGCTGAATCTTATTTTGTACCTGAACCTGAGCGATATCTGGATCAACACCCTGCTCGAAAGTGAGGTTAATTTGAAATACCCCAACACTCGAACTCACTGCATCCATATATCTAAAGCCCTCAAGCCCTGAGATACTCTGCTCAATGACCTGAGTAACACTCTCTTCAACCGTCGCCGCACTCGCTCCAGGATAAACTCCTGAAATAGATACCTGTGGTGGTGCAATCTCCGGATATTGTGCTACAGGCATGTTTTTGACTACAAGTAGCCCCATAAACATCGTTAGAATCGCCAAAACCCATGCAAAGATTGGGCGATCAATAAAAAATCGTGCCATATGTACAATTATTCCTTACTTATACAGTATTAATAATTCTCTCTATCTATTTATCGGTATGACTCTATTGGATAAAAATATCATCCGCGATCACATTTACCGTTACAGGCTGTCCACCACTACGTTGAATAGCCGACTGCACCGTTTGAAGTCCTTTTACAACGACTCTTTCCCCCTCTTGCAGACCGCTTGCGATCACCCAGTTCTGTTCATGCGCACGTGAAATTTCTACAGGACGCATGCTGGCATGGTTATCTTTATCAATCACAATCACCATGCTTAAGCCACCAGGGCCTTGAGTCACCGCTTTCTGAGGAATCACTAATGCCCCTTCCTCAATTCCTTGCTCAACAACGGTCTTCAGGAACATCCCTGGTAAAAGGCTTCCGTCATTTTCAAACTGTGCTTGTAAGAAAATAGATCCTGTCGTTGGATTCACGGTTAAATCCGAGAACTTAATATAACCCGGCTTATCGTATAGCGTCCCATCATCTAAATAGACACGAACAAGATGTGCATCTTCCATCTTACCGGTTTGAGGATTGAGAACTTGTTTCGTCGTATAAATACCCGAACGAATTTTCTTTTGAACTTCAGCAAACTCTGAAGATGAATATGTAATATTCACTTTCATTGGATCAAGTACTTGAATCACCGCCATCTCTTTCGTTTGACCCGGCGATACTAAAGCCCCTTGCGTAAAGTTACTACGACCAATTTGACCTGAAATAGGCGCTTCCATTTTGGTGTACTCTAGGCTGATTTTGGCCGTTGATACTTGTGCTTCAGCTCCTAAAACTTCCGCATTCGCTTGCGATAATGCTGCCTGCGCATCATCGATATCTTGCTGACTCACTGCTTTTGAGTTTCCTAATGCTCTTAAGCGATCTGCTTTAAGCTTTGCTGCATGCTGATTTGCCTTAGCTCTCGCTAACCCCGCCTCCGCTTGCATAACCGTTGCCTCAAAAGTAGAAGGATCGATTTGATAAAGCTGGTCTCCCTCTTTAACCATACTTCCCTCGGTAAAGTTTTGGGATAAAATAATTCCCCCCACTTGCGGTCTAACTTCAGCAATCACTGATGCTTCAGTTCTTCCTGGCAATTCTGTTTCTACCGTAATATTTTGACGTTCAACAGGTTGAACAACTGCTTGAGGCGCCGCCATTCCCATCTGACTAGTCTCTTCGCCACCACAGGCAGCAATGACCAATCCTAAACCGACAACCCCTAAAGCGTTTCGTAAATGCTTAAAATAGTTAGTCTCTCTCATTTTTTATCTCATATACTCAAATTGATTTGAACTTAAAGTTGTATAACTTTTCCCAAAGCAGCAACTATTTTGAAGATTTCTCATTCTTCACTGTCACTCTATTTAAAGCCTCATCTAACTGTCTAATAGAGGCGAGCAAACTCTCCCCGCTCTCCGTCCCCATGATATTGGCGACATCATCAAGCCAAGGTCCATAAATCTTGTTACTTAAATCCTTATGGTAAGCAGCCCCTTCCTCTGTCACTTCATAAAGAGGTGAACGTTTATTCTGAGGATTATCTATTGCTTGAATATACCCGTACTCTAACAACAAACAGATTTGCCGCTGCACCGCTTGCCGAGAGGTGGAACGCAACTCTGCAATTTGTGGCACCGATAGCGGGGTCTGTTCACGATTAATAATCGATAAAATCACCCAACACGAGTGCGTAATATCACTTTTCGCATCCATCAAGAGATCTTCGCTAATACGATGAAGCTTAGATAAAAGCGAAAACATCTCTTGAAACATTGAGACAAATAGTGGTTTTTCAGGAGTATCTTTATTTTCGGCCATGATTTTCTTCAGAAAAAGAGTAAAACAATCATAGATAGTAAATCTTGACAACCTTGTTGTCAATGAAATTGAGATGCCGATTATTCTAAATTCACACAACAATAGGAATTATGTAGCTTTAAAACAATAGGTTGTGAAAATACGTATCAATAAGATATAACAACAATTTATATTGATTGAAAGTGTAACAGATAAAAAATCCAAATGATCAATAACCACCACTATTTAAATGACGATAAAAAAGACCAAAGGTCTGAATAACCTCTGGTCTTAACATTATGCATTCTCTCACCGGATCAAGATCTATTCAATATTAGCAATAGCCCAAATATTCCAATTAAAGAAACCTTATTAATCAAGACTCATTCGAATTGCAAAAGTTGTCACTAATGGCGCTAAAATCATTGCCGCAAGATCTCCGCCAATGAAGATCAACATTAAGCTCCCTAATGAGTGCCCCTCTTGTAATCGCGATATCAGTTGCACCCCGACTAACAGAACCGGCACATAAAGCGGCAGTGTAATAATGCTCAGTAACAAACCTGCTTGACGTAAGCCTACAATTAAGGCCACACACATTGCCCCAATGAGACTTAGTAAAGGTGTTCCAACAAGTAAAATTAAAGCCACATATAATGATTCACTCAGATTAAACCCCAACATTACCGCCAATATTGGTGAAAAAATCACCAAAGGTAATCCTGTTAACAACCAGTGTGACACCATTTTTCCAAGAATAATGAGATATAGCGGGGATCCACTAATCGCCATCTGCTCTAGCGAGCCATCTTCAAAATCATTTTTAAAGACACGATCTAAGACTAAAATCGTTGATAATAATGCGGCGATCCATAAAATAGCCGGTGCGGCAGCTTGTAAAAGCTTCTGATTTTCTAATCCCAACCCTAAAGGGAATAAGGAAATAATAATCAGAAAGAAAACCAGCGGCATAAAAATCTCTGAACGATTTCTCATTCCCACTTTAAAATCTCGGACCATCACTGCTGAAAGTATTCTAAACATCGCGAGAAAATCCTTCAATCGTTAGCACTTTACTAAATACCTCTTCACTCGGCATTTGATGAGAGGTGAAAATGATCGCCCCCCCCTCTTGGCAATGCGCCTTCATTCTTGCCTCAAGCAGTGCGATAGAGTCCACATCTAAGGCGGTAAAAGGTTCATCAAGAATCCAAATAGCCGCGCGCTTTTCTAGCCATAATCGAGCTAATACCACTCTCCGTTTTTGCCCTGCAGAAAAATATCGTACCGGACGATCCTCTGTGGGTAATCCTAATAACTGAAAGACTGCCTCGACCTCTTGCTTTGATACTGACTCTTGACGTAAGGAAAGAATAAAGGAGAGATTCTCCCATGCCGTCAAATCCAAGTTTAAACTTAACTGATGACCGATATACACCATCTCTTGTGCATAATAATGGAGTAACTCCTGACGATTTTCTCCATTAAGCGTTATCGATCCTTGGTATCGTTGGCTAGCCCCCGAAATTACCCTCAAAGAAGTTGTCTTTCCTGCCCCATTTCGACCTTTCAAATAGAGAGATTCTCCATTTGTTAACGACAAGGAGAAGGGATTGAATATTGGACGGTAATTTCTTGTTACACTCAATGAATCAACTTCTAAAGTGAATGTCGATCGCCCCATCATTGTTACTCCACAATTTTATGCAAGTTCACAGATACCGGTGCAGATAAATCTTCCACAACCACAGTATCCGCTTCAATGTCGCCTTGAGAGGTAATAGGATCGCCATTTAAGCTAATTTTAGCTGAAATTGATAATCTCTCTTGCCCAGCTAACGTCGTGCCTGGCATCAAAAGATCCTGCTCTGTAACTTGTAATTGAACAGGAAATTCCGAAATAGCTGCGATAGGAATTCGTTTTGCTGCAAGAGGAGGTCCGACTTCTTGATTTCTTACAAAAAGGAACAATATCGCCTCCTGCGGAATCGTCGACCTATCAATTTCCGTAAGATTAACCAAGACATTCACAGCATTCTTCCCAATCTCTACCTGAGACTCTTCTGTCATTGGTTTCGTTTCTGCTGCCTGACCTGATGCTTGCCCTATCAATCCTGCGATCATCTGTGAAATTAATTTATGATTTTCTGAATCTTCCGGATAAAGATCTGCCAACATTGAGAAATAATGTAAAGCCTTCTCTACTTTTTGATTCTCAAACAGCACCGTCGCGTAATAAAGAATTAAACTCTCATTTGTCGGATTACTCATCACAAACTGGTCAAACAATCCCTCTAAACGGCCATTTAACTTATAATCATTCATCGCCAATTGAATATTGAGCAATGTGTAATAGGTATTATCATTATTCGGATCTAAGCGATAAAGATCTAAGTAAGTCTTTTCAGCAAGCTGTAATTGATCCATATTAAGGTAGATCTTTCCTAGAAGATTCAACTCTTTCGGATCCGTATGATGATCTTTAGCACTCATCAAGTTTAAAGCCGCCAATGTCCCTAGAAGATTATCTTGCAGTTCCACAGGCGGATTTAGATCCATGATCGTATTCCCCTGTTGTAACTCAGCAATCGACATACTCGCTAGCCACTTTTGAACATAAGGCATCGCTAAACTACGTTGCTTATCAAGATTCTTTGCTTCTTCCTGATATCCCGTTCCCCAAAAATAAACCGCAGAGAACGTCACAATAACGCCGACAAAAAGCAACACAATAAACTTTGTCATCCCACTCAACTGACGATCTTGATGCGCTACCGCCAAGAGGTCTTGCGCAAGCTCCACCTTCGTCGCTTCATAAACTTCTTCTGAAATTTTTCCCCGTTTTAAATCATCATCTAAGGTTTCAGTTTCATCTAAATATTTATCACGATAAACCGTCTTCAAACGGGGATATTTCTCTGATCCCTTTCCCCAAAAGGCAATGACGAGTATCAACAACGTCACTACAATCAATAGTCCTGTATATATTAATCCCATCATCTTAATTGTCTTTTCTCTGTAATATCTCGTTTAAACGCGCCTGATCTTCAGCGGATAACCCCACTTTTTTAACCGTTGCCACAGGCTTCTTTTTCCGCCCTTTTGCTAAAAAAACGAGGGCTAAAATAAAGACTAACAGCACAAATGGGCTAAACCATAACAACCACGTGACAGGTTTGACGGGGGGATTATACATCACAAAGTCCCCATAACGATCCACCATGTAAGCAACAATTTGTGCATCTGCTTGTCCATCGATAATCATGTCATAAGTCAGGTCTCGCATATCTTGCGCGAGCGGCGCATCGGAATCTGCTATATTTTGATTCTGACACTTCGGGCAGCGCAACTCTCTTGTTAAACTCTGAAAACGTTTCTCATCAATGGGATTATTAAACTCATATAAATTGACTGATGCCAATCCCTGCTGCATAAAGAGCATCATCATTAAAGTAAACGCTGCGAAAATCCGTCTCATTATTGCGCCCCCTCTCTAGCCGCGGATTTAGCGGCTGCTATCGCTTTTTCTGCATTAGTGATCGCTTCTTGTAATTTTTTGGGATCATTCGCATCAAAACTGGCCTCATAAATCTCCTTAAAGCCTATATCCCAAAATTCAACCGTCATCTCTCCAACGTGACGATAAACAATGGTGTTATTAGCATCTAAAAAATAAGTTTCAGGTGCACCATATACGCCTAAGTTTAATCCGATCTTTCCACTCTCATCAGCGATAGTAAAAATATAAGGATTACCAAGATCACGTAGCCACTCATAGGCTTTTGGCGTTTGATCCTTATAATCAACACCATAAATTGGCACCCCTGTCGCACCTATCTCTTTTAATGCGTCATGTTCTGCTTCACAAGTTGGGCACCATGTTGCCCAAATATTTAATAGCGCCGGACCTTGAATATCTTCATCCGTTAGAATACGTGCGGTTTTACCTGGTTGGGTAACCTCATATGCACTAAATGATGGAAGCGGTTTTCCCTTTAAAGCAGAAGGAAGATGGCTAGCATCATTTTCTAAACTTTGCGATAGAAAAATCAAGAAGCCAATGACTAAAATCACAACTCCTGCAATAATCCCTTTTCCTCGAGTCATACCTATCTCCTAAACTTCTTGAGTCATCGAATCCGTCTGTAACTGTTTACGTCCAATTCTATAGCGTCTATCTAAAATCGATAGCAATGCTGCAAAGGAGATCACTAACCCCCCTAACCAAATCCAACGAACGAATGGTTTTACATAAAGACGAATAGCCCATGCATTTTCTGCTCGTTCTTCTGCCATTGCCACATAAAGGTCATCCACTAATGATGGTCGAAGCGCCACTTCACTAATCGGCATACCACTCACAGTATAGGTTCGTTTTTCGGGATACATCATTCGCAGCGGCTTATCATTTTGGTAGACCTGAATGACCCCTTTAGTTCCTACGTAGTTCGAACCTTGTACATCCTCTAAGGCTAAAAGTTCAAACCCATATTCACGAACCTGAACCGTCTCTCCCACCCGAACAAGGCGATCTTGCTCATCACTATAATGAGAAGTTAATGTGATACCGATAATCGTGATCACCAATCCCAAATGACCTAAATTCATTCCCCAGCGCGAAAGTGTTTGTCGCTTTATCGCTTGGAAATAATTATCCGTCTTACGACCATTGAGTTTAATCTCAAAAAGAATACCACCAATCACCCAGTAACTAAGGGTTAAACCTAACACAACCCAAAAATCTAACTGCCCAACATAGAGATAGTTTGTTGCAAACCCTAAGACAATAGATGAGACTGCCATGATTGTTAAAGGCGTCTTAATACGACTAAACTTATCTTCTTTAAATCGAAGTAATGGTGTAAAACCTAACGCCAGTAAGATCAGCATCGTAATAGGAACGGTATATTCATTAAAATATCCCTCCCCTACAGAGATTTTCCCGATCTGTAAGATATCAACAATCAGCGGATAGAGTGTCCCGAGCAAAACAACAAAACAAGCCACTGATAAAAAGATATTATTAAAAAGAATTCCTGATTCTTTAGAGACCAGACTCAAATGGGATTCTTGACGAATTTTATGAGATCTAAAGAGTAATAGAATAAACCCAAATAGCGTCACAATCGCTAACAACATCAAAATAAACTGTCCGCGGGAAGGATCCGCTGCGAATGAGTGAACAGATGTTAAAACTCCTGAGCGTACTAAGAAGGTTCCTAAAACGCTCAGACAGAATGTTAAGATTGCAATAATCACAGTCCAAAGCGTAAAGGCTTTACGCTTTTCTGTCGCCGCTAATGAGTGAATCAGCGCCGCCCCTAATATCCAAGGAATCAATGAAGCATTTTCAACAGGGTCCCAGAACCACCAACCGCCCCAGCCCAGTTCATAGTATGCCCACCAACTACCTACCGTAATACCAATGGTTAAAAACCCCCATGCCGCTAATGCCCAAGGACGAACCCAACGGATAGAGAGACGATCAATATGTCCTGTTAATAAAATGGCACACATGAAAGCGTAAGGAACTGCAAACCCTACATACCCCATATACAGAAGCGGAGGATGTATAATTAACCCCACATCTTGAAGTAGAGGGTTTAAGTCTCTTCCATCATAAAGATCTAAAGTAAGGTTTCGTGAAAATGGATCTGAAGTAAAAATCAAGAATGCGATAAAACCAACCGTAATTCCCCCTAATACCGCCAATGTTGCTGCCGACAACTCCAATGGCATCTTACGGGTCACAAATACCACTCCCAGCATCCAAGCCGTTAGAGTGAAGACCCACAACAACATAGATCCTTCATGCCCTCCCCAAATAGCCGTGATTTTATAGATATCTGGCAGTTTTGTATTGGAATTCTGGAAGACATAAGAGTAGGAAAAATCACTAATCCAAAATAGATGCCCCAAATAAACAAATGAAAATGCTACAAGGACAAAAAGCCATATCGTCAATGGCCTTGCGCTATACATTAATTGGGGACTACGTAGTTTAATGCCGATCAGCGGCAAGATAAAGAGTGCTATCGAAACACCGAGCGCTAAATAGAGCGCGAGTTGACCTAAAGGAAGCATAATAACCCTTGATGAATATTGATGACGGGATCGACTTAGATGTCTTTCTCTTTAAATGGATGACCTTGCGCCTCTAATGTAGCCGCAACTTCAGGTGGCATATACTCTTCATCATGCTTTGCAAGAATCTCTTCTGCCACAAATTGATTACCATCAACAAGTTTCCCACGCGCAATGATTCCCTGACCTTCTCTAAAAAGATCTGGCAAAATTCCTTCGTAACTCACAATAATCTGTTCAGAAGATCCATCGACTAATGCAAACTCTACAGCTAACGTATCTGATCCTTTATGCAATGTTCCAGGAACTACTAACCCCCCTACCCGAATCGTCTTATCAAGGGGCGCTTCACCCGCATGAACTTGCTCCGGCGAATAATAGAGATTCAAGTTATCTCTCGATGCAAACATCGCAAAACCAATTACTAAGAAAGCTGCAACAATTACCGCGATTACCACATACATTCTCTGCTTTTGTCTCGGTGACATCATTCCACGCTTTCCAGCAGTGTTCATTTTTTGTTGACTCATTTGATTAAACCCTCTCTCGTCATTGCTCGTTTTAAACCTCGACCTTCGCTCACTAATGCAACGATCAAACCTATGAGGCAAAGCGCCACGAAGCCATAACACGCCCATACATAAACCGTGTGCTTCCCCATATCTAATAGATTTAAAAATTCTGCCATTTAACAACCTCTAAATTAAATATCCTAAATCTGCTTTTAAATTCTTGTTCTAATTCCCGTCTACTTCTGTCGTCTAATATCAATCATTATGGTCCAAATGTTTTCCCTGATCAATTTATTCATTGCGGGAAGCTTTATGAATTTTTCGTATAAACTTGTAAAAGTTGCTCTTTATAAATGAGATGAACACTCTTTAATAAAATATAACCTAATGTAAATAAGAGATATGCCACCATCATTAATACCAAAGGCTTCAACATTGCAGGATCTAAACTCGGCCCGCCAGAAGCAAAAATCGTACTTTTCTGATGCAATGTTGCAAAGAGATATACCGATGCTTTAATGATCGGCACGATGACAACACCAATGATCGCTAAGATAGAGATCCCCATATTCGCTTTTTCACGATCTTCAAAGGCACTGTCTAAACCGATATAGCCAAGATATAAGAAAAAGAGAATTAAAACGGATGTTAAACGAACATCCCAGACCCACCATGTCCCCCATGTAGGAGCCCCCCAAATCGCACCTGTCACTAATGTAATTAATGTATAGACTGCGCCCAAAACCGCTGCAGATCGTGCAATGACAGGGAATAATTTAATACGGAAGATAAGGAATAACACACTCAGTGCCGCAATAAACATATATAGTGAGGAAGATAGTATTGCTGCCGGTACATGAATATACATGATTCGGACAGTATCACCTTGCTGATAATCTACAGGGGAATCAAAAATCCCATAATAGAGCCCAGCGATTGCTGATAAAGCGCTAAGAATAAAAGCCCAAGGAATAATTTTCTTTGCGAATGGCACAAAGTACTTATAACTAATTAATCTTTTAAGGGCGCTAAATCTCGATTTTTTAACCGGTTTAACAGAAGGCTTTTTTAATTGATCAACATTAGTCACAGCAACCCTTTATTCAAAAAATATTCTTAAGATCTCTCTATTTTAGGCTAGTCAGTATATCAAATCTTCAATTATCGGCATTAAAAGAAATCGAATTGTTCTCATAAAAAAGAGCAACAGATCAATTTTGCCATGAATTTATTTCCTACAAGCCCTCAATTTATATTTCAATGTTCTCATGTTACTATGAAAGTTCATGACTTTTTTGCCACTTGGAGTATTGAAAATTATGATAAAAACCATCATCGTCCTTAAAGAGACACTTCCTCTTGAGAAACGTGTGGCGCTCGATCCCAAAAACGTAGAACGTTTTGTCAAAGCAGGATTTAAAGTAATCGTGATGCCTGACGCCGGGGTTCATGCTTATTTTAGCAATGAAGCGTATGAGAAAGCCGGCGCAATCGTTGAAATGCCAACATTTGATGAGGCGGCAATTATCGTCTCTATCAATGCCCCCTCAAGCACTCTCAGCAAACAGTTTAAAGCAGAATCTATTGCGATCTCTATGCTTGATCCGTACAACAATCTAGCGTTAATTAATACGCTTGCAACACGAAAAATCAATGCGATATCTCTAGAATTTATCCCTCGAATTACTCGAGCACAGAGCATGGATGTTCTCTCTTCTCAGGCCACCATTTCCGGCTACCAATCAGTCTTGATTGGTGCAGATCTTTCACCGCGCTTCTTTCCGATGCTGACAACGGCAGCAGGAACCATTCGTCCGGCAAAGGTCCTCGTCATTGGCGCTGGAGTTGCAGGATTGCAAGCCATTGCCACAGCCCGACGTTTAGGGGCACAAGTCGAGGCTTATGATATCCGTCCAGATGCAAAAGAGCAGGTCGAGTCTCTCGGAGCAAAACTTGTCGATACTGGCGTTAATGCCGCAGGGGATGGTGGTTATGCCCGTGAATTAACCGAGGAAGAGAAGGCTCAACAAGCTGAAGCGCTTGCAAAACATGTGAAAGAAGCTCATGTGATCGTCACGACTGCAGCAATCCCTGGAAAACGGGCACCGATTATCATTACCAAAGCAATGGTTGAATCGATGATCCCTGGCGCTGTCATTGTAGATATGGCGGCAGAGACGGGTGGAAACTGTGAAGTCACGAAACCTGGTAAAACGATCCATCACAATGAAGTCACGATCACCGGTCCACTAAACCTTCCTTCGACAGTTTCTATTCACGCCTCTGAAATGTTCTCACAAAACATCTATAACTATCTTAGCCCCTTCATTACAGAAGAGGGTCTTGTATTAGATTTAGAAGATGAAGTTGTGAAGGATTCTCTCATCACCTATCAGGGTGATATTGTATCTGATCGCATCAAAGCACTTATTACGGCGTAACGCTTAAGGAGATTATTTATATGATTACAGGATTTGCAGCGCTCTATATCGTTGTCCTTTCCGCCATTTTAGGGTTTGAAGTCATTTCTCGGGTTCCAGCGATTCTTCATACCCCTTTAATGTCGGGCTCAAATTTTATTCATGGCATTATCTTAGTGGGCGCAATGATCGCTCTCGGTCACGCAGATGGTTTCTTCCAAACAGGCCTTGCGTTTATTGCTGTGGTTTTTGGTGCAATCAATGCTGTCGGTGGGTATTACGTGACAGATAGAATGCTCGAAATGTTCAAATCTAACAAAAAAGAGGAGAAATAATTTATGGCCTCACTGATTGTTAATATTGGCTATTTTGTAGCCGCCATCGTTTTTATCTATGCACTAAAAAGCATGAGTCATCCTTCTACCGCCCGTAAAGGAATTCATTATGCCGGTTTAGCGATGTTGCTAGCAGTGGTTATTACCCTCTTCCATCCTGATATCATGCATCATGCCTATTTCACTAATGTCTTTTTAATCATTGTGGCAATAGCCATTGGCTACTTTATTGCTAAACGCTCAGCCCTTAAAGTCGCAATGACAGATATGCCCCAGATGATCGCAATCTACAATGGCGTCGGAGGTGGGGCTGCCGCTATTATTGGAGCGATTGCATTACTTCAAGTAGGATCTCCCGATACTGCCTACAACTCTCGCGTCTTACTGTTAGCGGCGCTAGGAGGCTTTATTGGTGCCGTTTCATTTACAGGATCTATTATCGCTTGGGCTAAGCTTGATGGAAGAATGAAATCCACGATTCGTTTTAAAAACCGCAATCTCATTAATTTCTTTATCTTCATCTTTGCGCTTCTACTTGCGATGCTTCTCGCGACAGAGTCAGAGCCGCACTATTTTATGCTCTTCCTCTTCTTTGTATTAACACTAGCCTTAGGCGTCTTAATTGCTGTTCCTATTGGCGGCGCTGACATGCCTGTGATTATCTCACTCTTTAACGCGCTTACAGGTATTGCTGTTGCTTTTGAAGGAATAGCACTTGATAACGGTGGATTAATTATTGCCGGAACCGTCGTGGGGGCTGCGGGAACACTTCTCACGCTTCTCATGGCAAAAGCAATGAACCGTTCTATTAATAATGTTCTCTTTTCTAACTTTGGAGATGCAACGAGCGAAAGCACTGAAGTGGAAGGTGCGATGACGGAAACTGATGCCGCAAATGCAGCAATGACAATGGCTTATGCTGATCGTGTAATTATTGTTCCGGGATATGGTTTAGCGGCAGCCCAAGCGCAACATAAAGTGGCCGAACTCGTGAAAATTTTAGAGGCTCGAGGGGTCGATGTTCGTTTTGCAATTCATCCTGTTGCGGGAAGAATGCCAGGACATATGAACGTACTCCTTGCTGAATCAGGAATTCCATATGAGAGCATCTTTGACTTAGACGAGATCAATGGCGAGTTTAAAGATACAGATGCAGTATTAGTCATCGGGGCAAATGATGTCGTGAATCCTGTCGCTCGCATTGACAAATCAAGCCCTATCTACGGCATGCCCATCCTTAATGCAGACCAAGCGAAACAAGTATTCGTGATCAAACGTGGGCAAGGCGCAGGATTCTCCGGCATTGAGAACCATCTCTTCTATCTAGATAATACCGATATGGTTTATGGCGATGCCCAGAAGGTGGTTAATGAGATGATTACGACATTGAAATCACTCTAAAAAGATCTCCTTAAAGCCCTTTAGCTTTAAGATCAAAGGCGCTAATATCATTTATTAGCGCCTTTTTTTGTCTGCTGATTGTGACCGCCGATTGTTGCCTTACCATCATCTCTTTACTTATCATGTATTGCCATGATTAGCGGCGTTGAGGGCTTACTATACCTACTCTTCCCTATTGCTTTTCTGAAAAGGTTTCACAAGAAACCTTCAAAGGTCATTTCCAGATGCATCAACCCTCTATCGCTCCCCTCAAAAATCAGCCGATGATTACGCTTCATCATCTTTATGCCGGAAAAACTCATGAATATCCTGAGCATGAACCAAGCGCCATCGCGAAATCTCGCATTACAGATTCCCGAATGGTAAAAACTCTCGGCATTGAGGGCGACGAGCAATATGAAAAACGCTTCCACGGGGGCATCGATCGCGCGCTGTGCCACTATCCCCATGAACATTATGCCTATTGGCGCACGCGATATCCTCACCTTGCTCATCTTTTTCAATCACCGGCATTTGGGGAGAATATCTCCACATCGGGGCTCACAGAAGAGAATGCATTTATGGGAGATATCTATCAATTAGGAGAAGCGATTATCCAGATCACACAGCCCCGCTCTCCCTGCTATAAGCTCAACTATCATCTACAAATACCCCATCTCTCAGAAGAGATGCAAAACAACGGTTATTGCGGTTGGCTCTATCGCGTCATTAAAGAAGGCAACATCCAGCCAGGCTCTGAAATGGCACTACTGTCACGCACCAGCTCTGTGAGTGTTAAAGAGGCGCTAAGCATAGCTTTTACGGAACCTTTCAGCGAAGAGAGAACGCTTATCCTCCTTTCATCCCCAGGGTTATCCACAAGCTGGACGCGTACGATGCA
>JASLEF010000203.1 GCA_030151245.1 Ignatzschineria sp.
TCTTTTCCACCAAAGCCTGATTGCTTGAATCCGCCAAATGGTGTCGTAATATCGCCTTCGCTGAAACCGTTCACTGAGATTGTTCCTGCTTTAATCGCTGAGGCGACATGAAATGCACGCTTAAGATTATCCGTGTAAAACGAGGCAGCGAGTCCATAGTGAGAATCATTAGCTAGCTCAATCGCTTCTTCATCATTTGAGAATGTGCATACTGCGAGTACAGGTCCAAAAACTTCATTTTGAAAGAGCGTCATATCTGAGCGAACTTCATCAAAGATTGTGGGTTCAACATACCAACCACTTCCTAGATCGCTATGAATCTTTCCACCAGCAACAAGCTTGCCACCTTCCTGTAACGTGATATCAATAAAGGACTTCACTTTATTAAAGTGTGCTTCTTCTACCATAGGGCCAATAGAAACCTCAGGGTCAAGAGGGCTACCGACCTTCCAGTTTTGAAGCTCGGAAACAACTTTATTGAGGAGCTGATCTTTGACGGATTCATGAACAAGAAGACGGGAACCACAGCTACAGTTTTCACTCATATTCCAGAAAGCAGATGCCAAAATATGGGGAACTGCGGCATCGAGATCTGCATCTTCAAAGATGATCTGGGGGCTTTTCCCGCCACACTCTAAAATGATCTCTTTAAGGTTGCTTTCTGCAGAATATTTGAGAAAGTAACGACCCACTTCTGTCGAGCCGGTAAAGGAGACCACATCGACATCCATATGACGACCTAAGGCTTCTCCAACCTTTTCCCCAAGACCTGTGACAAGACTTAATGCCCCTTGAGGAACACCTGCTTCATAGGCAAGCTCAACCATGCGATAAGCACTGAGAGAGGTAAGTTCAGCAGGTTTTACAATGACGGAGTTACCGGCTGTTAATGCAGGAGCGACTTTCCATGCAAACATCTGTGCCGGGAAGTTCCATGGGAGGACTGCGCCGACAACGCCTATGGGCTCATTCACAATTAAACCTAACGCATCTTGCCCTGTAGGGGCGATTTTTCCAAAACATTTATCGATCGCTTCAGCATACCAATAGAATGTTTCAATGGTTGCTGGAATATCAGTATTTAAACATTCGGTAATCGGTTTTCCTGCATCTACGCAATCAAGCGCAGCTAACTCTTCTTGATGTGTTTCCAGTAATTGACAAAATCGTAGCATGACCGCTTTGCGTTCAGCGGGGGATTGCTTGCTCCAAACGCCAGATTCAAATGTCTCTCGGGCGACTTTTACCGCAGCATCAATATCATTATGATCGCCATCAGCGATTGTCCCGATAACTTTTTTATCAATGGGAGAGATATTTTCAAGCGTGCCGGCCTTACTGGTGTAACCGGCAATGAGGTTGTTTACAACAAGCTCCCCGCGCTGGGCGAGAGCAAATATCTCTTCTTTACGTTTAACCATAGATTCCTCCTAAGGATGATTGAAAGGTATTATTTTAGTTGTGGTGATGGGGATGCTTGGGATCGGGAGATCCATAGAAAGGGGGCTTTAGAGCTCCCCTTATGATGACCTACGATTATTTAAAGAATGCGAGGAACTCCTCACGCTCTGCTTGTGAGAGATCCGAGAGCGGTACGCGTACTTTCCCGACATTAAGTGTTGCATTGAGACATCCTAGTTTTGCTTTCTGGTTATAACTGCCGGACTCCATGGAGTAGATCGCAGGATAGATCTCAGTCATGATTTTTCGTGCACTATCCCAATCACCCGCTTGTGTGGCATTAAAAAGGGCTACTTGTTCGCCTGGGAAGACATTACCTGCGCCAGCAATCCAGCTTTTAGCGCCCCAGAAGAAGAAGTCAACCGGTTGATCATCACAACCACAAACAATATCGAAATCTTCAAAAGGGGTTTGTAAAAGGCGAAGTGCGCGGCTGAAATCACCACTACTTTCTTTAAGCCCAGCGATATTGGGGTTTTTTGCCAGATGAACCACCGTCTCATATTCGATCTCGATCCCAATTCTATCGGGGAAGTTATACATAATAATGGGAAGGTCTGTTGCCTTAGCGACCGCTTCATAGTGGGCAATAACGCCGGCTTGATCGGGGAGGCTATAGGCAGGGGGCGCAACCATTAAGGCTTCGTAACCGAGTGCTAAAGCTTCTTTTGCCCGGCGGCAAGCCCCTTCAGTAGAAAGATCATTGGCGCCGGCAATTAAGGTCACTTTGCCTTTGGCAACGCTGGCAACCGTTTTAAGAACCGTTTCTCGCTCTGCTTCGTTAAGGGCATAATATTCACCCGTTGTTCCACAAGCGACAAGTCCTGAGACGCCTTTATCAATAAAGCTTTGCGTTAAGACCTTTAATGTTTCAACATCAAGGCTGCCATCTGCGTGGAAAGGGGTGACTAAAGGAACATAAATACCATTAAATCTCATAATGAATTCTCCATATTTATTATTGATAGTGATTAAAAATGAATTGATACAAGTATTTTTTAAATAAATCGATCGAGCGTAAAAGCTGCGCAATCAATCGGTAGTGGTTGCTTAAAATGCATAGCTTTAATAATTTCGGCAGTCAGTGCCGCGTGAGTTAAACCTAGGTGTTGATGCCCAAATGCAAAGTAGCAATTGTGCTTTTTATCGATCACCGGAAGTGAATCGCAGATTGTCGGGCGAAAGCCCATCCATTCACTGCTTTCCCTATGATCAAGTTCATCTTTGAGCATAGGGGCAGCGAGAGGAAGAAAGTTTTGTGCCCGTTTCATATTGGGCGGAAGTTTTAGCCCGCCATACTCCACTGTTCCGGCAAGACGTAAGCCCTTATCCATTGGGGTCATAATAAATCTTCGATCTGCGCTAGAGACAGGGATAGGTAAACGGTTAATCTCGTGAGGGAGCATTAAGTGATAACCTCGCTCAGTTTCTAGCGGAACCTCAATTTTGCTTAACTGTTTGACAAAAGGTTTTGAAAAAGCCCCTGTGGAGAGCAGTATATTGTCTGTTTTAATAACCCCTTTAGGGGTTGATAAAATAGTGATGCCATTTTGCGCTTGGGACAACGACATCACCTCACAATGTTGTTGAATCTCCCCTCCTAGTTTTTGAAATTCATTGGCAAGATGATGAATCATGGCTTCTAAATTCACGATATGTCCCGTATTTGGAAAAAAGAGCCCTCCCATTTGGGTCTCTGATAATGCCGGCACCATTTCATGAAGCGCTTGTTTATTCAAGATACTATTGGTGACATTGAGGGTATTGAGATGATTCCCATGTTTTTGAAGTGAGGCGAGGGTCTCCTCTTTCTCTGCAACGAGTAGGGAACCTTCAATTTTGAGCCATTGATGAAGATTCCATTGATCTCTAAATAACTCCCAAGCAGGAAGCGCTGCCTGATTTAAACGTTGTAATTGCGCATGAATATGCTGAAAGGGTTGAGCTCGCATATTCTTGAGAAGTTTTATTCCCCATGGCATTAATTGAGGAAGGTAACGCCAATCTAACCGAAGAGGACCTAAGGGATCTAAGAGCATTTTAGGCAACTGCTTTAAGATAGAAGGGTCCGCTATGGGATATACCTGTTCTGTCGCAATATGTCCTGCATTCCCCCACGATGCCCCTTTTCCAATTTCATCTTTGTCGATTAATAGAACCTGAACGCCTGCTTTTTGAAGCGTGAGGGCAATGGTGACTCCGATAATCCCGGCACCAACGATGGTAAAAGAATAAATTTTTTCACTCATAATAACGCCTCTAAGTTGGGTGATGAAGAACCTTCTTTCGATCTCTTTGATATCGATGATGGCGAGGCTTATGAGGGCGTAATGCCATAGCAAAAGGGATCATTACTATCGAGAATCAGCGTATTGTCACCACAAACATAAGCGGTACCTCTGATAATCGGTGTAATATCATCACCATCACGCTGAAAGCTTGCTTGGAATTGACTGCCTATCACGCTTTCTTGAATCCAGATCTCTCCCTCTTGAAGTTTGCCATCTGCGACTAAACAGGCGACTTTAGCGCTCGTGCCGGTACCACAGGGAGAACGATCATAAGCGCCTCCCGGGCACATGACAAAGCTGCGACTATGGGCAGTAGGCGAATCTTGAAAGAGTTCAACATGATCGATTTCTTGACCATTTTCGCCGGTAATACCTTCGGCTTTTAGCGCCGCCATAATACGAATAGTGATCTCGCTGAGGGCTTGAACATTGTCTAGTTTAATATCGGCAAAGTGCTGATTAACGAGAAAGAACCAATTCCCTCCCCAAGCAATATCACCGTTCACATCGCCTATTTGGGGGACGTGAACGGTTATCGCTTGTCGATAGCGATAAGCAGGGACATTCTTTAGGCTAATTGAACCATCTTCATGGACGGTTGTCGTGATATCCCCAACAGGTGTTTCGATAAGGTGCTCGCCTGTTTTAATCTCTCCTAAATAGATCAATGATGCCATGAGCCCAATAGTGCCATGACCACACATGCCAAGATAGCCCTTATTGTTAAAGAAGATCACTCCGGCAGTTGCCTGAGCTTTTTGTGGCGGGCAGAGGAGGGCGCCCACAAGAACATCGTTGCCACGAGGCTCTAAAATGACAGCCTCCCGGTAGTGATCAAATTGGTTTTTAAGAATCTCTAATCGCTCAGCCATGGAGCCATTTCCTAAATCAGGAAAGCCCTCTAATACGAGACGTGTCGGTTCACCGCCCGTATGGGAGTCGAGAACTCTGATGGTCTTTACGGTATTGCTCATAGGTGATCTCTCCATAGTTTTTTATAGGTTATTGTTCTATTGATATATCTATTTATCTGTCTATTTATTTTTTGTAGGTTTTTCAGATAAATTAAATTAGTACTAAATCATGACTTTGCGAATTTTTTGATCATATTTAATAACTGTTGATATTCAGTCTGCTTGATTTGTGTTGCCGTTTCTTGATATGTTTTGATCTAAGTGATGCGCAAATTCGCACAATGAAAAAATAAAAAATGTCGTGAAAATAATAAAAATAACGAGATGTATCGCTTTAAACTTAAAGGAGGAACTTTATGTTTATTCAAAATTTTTTGGAGAAGTATCAAGGGAAACAAGCTTTTTTAGTCAGTAGCTTAGAGGAGTTTACGAGCAATATAAAATTGATCATGCCGCTGATGAATTCGATGACAAATATTACCTTTTTTATTAAAAATACTGCGGCGGAATATCAGCTTATTAATGATTGTTTTTTAGAACGAAGTGGACTGAAATCATTTAATGAAATTATTGGAAAGACTTCTGCGGATGTTTTTCAGAGTCATTTTGGGACGGTTTATGAAGAACAAGATTTTAAAGTGATTGAAACGGGTCAGCACATTGTGAATCGTTTAGAACTTCATTCTTATAATAATGGATTAATGGGATGGTGCATGACGACGAAAATTCCTATTTATGACACTCAATTAAAAGTCGTTGGGGTTGTAGGGATCTCTGTTGATTTACAAGAGGATAAGCTGGTAAGAACAGATCTGAATGTTCGCTTAAATAGAGTTTTAGATTATGTGAGCGAGAATTTTTTTACGCAAATTTCGACACAAGAACTTGCTGTTTTAGCACATCTATCTGTATCGCAATTAAATCGGCAATTTCGAGAGATTTTTTTGATGACACCTTTGCAATTAATTCAGAAAAAACGTTTTGAGCATGCGGTCTATCTTCTTTCAAAAGATCTGTCGATTACAGAAGTATCGATGCAGTGTGGCTATATCGATCATAGTGCTTTTAGTCGAAAATTTAAGGAGTTTACGAATATGACGCCGAGTGAATTTAAGCTAGCGATGGCCTCATGAACGGTGAAGAATGATGCGCAATAATCGTGACCCAAAAAACGTCGAGCATTGGCTTTTTGAGAAAGCTTGTACCGATTATTGACGCTGTGATCGCTCTCTATTGGTGACTAATAGTAGTGCCCGCTTGCCATTATTATCGGAATGGTCATAATCGATAACAGCGTACTCCAAGTAATCATGGATGCCATAGCATCGGAATCTCCGCCCATTTGTCTTGAGAGGATATAAGCATTGCCGGCACATGGCATTGTCGCAAATAGGAGTGCAATGCCTGCCGGAAGTCCTGTAATACCGAGGAGATAGAGGGAAATCATGGTGAAGAGTGGGGTGATGAGAAGTTTGAGAATAAGCGCTAAGCAGACACCGCTACTTTTTTGGCGATCCATCACGAGAATTAAGCCTGCGCCGACAGACATTAAACTCAAGGGAGTTGCGGTATTGCCAAGATAAAGCATCCATTGTTTGAAAGGTCCAGAGATCGTGATATTGAGAAGATTTGCGAAAATACCGATCAATACGCCGATAATGAGAGGGTTTTTAAAGAGGGCGATGATAATACCGCCGAAGTTCTTTTTCCCACTTTGATTGCTTCCGTAAACATTCAATACCGAGATTGAAAGAATATTAATGACAATGATCATATAAGCCATGAAAACGCCAGCAATAACAATACCGGCACTGCCGAATAAAGATTGCGATAGTGCTAAAAAGACGTAAGAGTTATAGCGGACACCGCCCTGAAAGATCGAAGTAAACAGCGTATTTTCAATATTAAATATTCGTTTCATGGGAAAGAGAAGGATCGCAACTAGCATCGTGGCAATAAAGGTCGCCATTAATCCACCCCATAATCCAGGCTCACTAAAGTTTGCTTTAGAAACTTCTAAAATTAAAAGAACGGGGAAAAAGAGGTAGTAAACCAACCATTCAATACCTTTCCAAAGATCGCTACTAGGTAATAAACGTTTAGCGATAAAACCAGTCATCACAAGCCCAAAAATGGGCAGGACGGAGAGAAGCGTTTCTAGCATATTGATTGATCCATAGGATGATAAGTGAAATGATGACGCTTCTCAAAGTTAGCATTAATCGAAAGGGATTCCCAGTCTCTATTTTGTAAGGTTTTGATAGGAATGAATTGCCAATTAGAAGATGGAACATGTCAAGGTGAGGGCGAGATAATGTTCGGGATAATATGTGAAATTTTACAGAGAAAAAGCCCATCAAACAGAAGTTTCATGGGCTTTGAAGTGAATCTTATTTTAGAAAGTAATGAATGACTTATCTACCGCTTTTCATCTTCATCCACATCCGGTTGACTGCTTTTTGTGCTCGCATATCGTAAGGGCGTTTAATGTGAACATTTTGCAGTGATTCATCTGAAGGGAAGAGGATAGGATTATCTCGAAGCGCAGGATCTAGGAATTCAAAAGAAGCTTCATTCGCAGTAGGGAACATGATTTTATTTGCCGCTCTTGCGCTATTTTGTGCATCTAACATAAAGTTAATAAACTCATAGGCTTCATCGATATTTTTAGCATCTTTTAAGATGACCATCTCATCAAACCAAACGATCGAACCTTCTTTAGGAATATTGTACTGAATATCATTGTCACGACCGGCATCTAGCGCACTATTTTTAGCGATAAAGAAGTCTCCAGACCAACCTAGTGCCATACAGATATCGCCATTAGCAATGGCACTGATATATTCTGAGGAGTGGAATTTTTTGATGTATGGACGGATCTCAGCCAACATCTTCTCGATATTTTCTAAATCTTGCTTAGAGGTAGATTCCGGATCTTGTCCTAAATACATATTGAGGATGGGCGCTGATTCTGCGGCGCTATCAAGCATATAAATGCCACATTCTGCGATCTGTTTTGCATATTGGGGATCTAGTAATGCGGCTAAGGAATCCATCGGCGCATCAGGGGCAATTTCGGCAATTTTTTGAGCATCAAAACCAATCCCTGTCGTTCCCCAGAAGTAAGGGATAGCATAATCGTTAATCCCCTCAAAGGTGTTCAACATTTCTAAGGCTTTCGGCCAGAGATTTTTATGATTCGGAATCTTTTGTAGATCAAGTTTGTGAAGCTGATCGGCTTCCATTAAGTAGGTGACCGCAAAATCAGAAGGCACCACAATATCGTACCCTGAGTTGCCGGTGAGCGTTTTTGCTAATAACGTCTGGTTGCTATCGAAAGCATCAGCAATCACTTTAATGCCGGTCTGCTCCGTAAATTCTGCGATCAATTCTTTATCAATATAGGAAACCCAATTATAGATCTTGAGTTCTCTAGGCTTCTCTTGGGCGATTGATAGTGTGGTTAAACCGAGGAAGGTGGTGAGTAGGGTAATGCTACGAATGATTCTCATCATGCATATTCTCCTTAAATAATGGTCATGGTTTTATGAATGTTGTGATGAATATGGTTATGCATGCCAATGTACATTCATAATGCCACGTGAGTTTAAAGTCGTGTCATCTACTATCGGTGACAATATTGATGGGAGTTTTTTAACATAAATAAAAGGGAGATGAAAGCCTTGTCATAGGAAAGATCCTATAAATAATGATTATGACATAGAGTAGACAGTCTATGGATAATAGTGCATTGATTTATAAGATCTTTTATTTTCTGTCTGATAGCTTTTTTATTTTTGAAAAATAAGGCTTTTCAAAAGATGCAGATTTATCGACCGCTTTTAATCTTCATCCACATTCGCGTTAATTTTTTCTGACCACTTAAATCATAAGGGCGTTTAATATGAACACTCTTTAAAGATTCTTCTGGTGGAAACAACATTTTATTATCTCGAAGTTTAGGATCTAAATATTCAAATGCGGCAATATTCGGGGTGGGAGCCATAATATTATTGGAAGCTTTAGCGCTATTTTGGGCATCTAGCATAAAGTTGATAAAGGCATAGGCTTCATCCACATTTTTGGCATCTTTAAGGATGGCTAGCTCATCAAACCAAAGGATTGAACCTTCTTTAGGAACGCTATATTGGATATCATGGGTTCTGCCGGTATCATCGGCACTCTCTTTTGCCATAAAAAAGTCTCCAGACCACCCCACGGCAACGCAAGCATCTCCATTAGCAATAGCACTGATATATTCAGATGAGTGAAACTTCTTCACAAAGGGACGAATCTCTTCTAATACTTTTTGCACATTTGCAAGATCATCGGGTGCCACAGATTCTGGATCTTGTCCTAGGTACATATTAATAAGAGGAGCCATCTCTACGGCACTATCAAGAAGATAGATACCACATTCTGCAATTTCCGAAGCATATTGGGGGTCAAAAACTAACGCGTAAGAATCGACAGGAGCATGAGGTAGTAATGCATTAATTTTTTGCGCATCGTAGCCAAGCCCTGTTGTTCCCCAAAAATAGGGAACCGCATAATCGTTAATGCCCTCATAAGTGGCTAAACTTTCAATCGCAAAGGGCCAAAGATTCTGATAATTAGGTAATTTTTCGAAGTCGAGCTTTAAGAGTTGATCAGCTTCCATCAAATAAGTGACGGCATAGTCAGAAGGCACCACAATATCGTAACCTGAGTTCCCCGTAAGTGTTTTAGCGAGAAGAGCTTCGTTGCTATCGACGGCATCGGAGATCACTTTGATGCCTGTTTGAGCTGTAAACTCATTGAGAAGTTCCTGGTCAACATAAGAACTCCAGTTATAAATTTTAAGTTCTCGAGGTTTCTCGTTAGCGAGGGTAAATTGAAATAATCCGCAAAAAGCGATCAGCGTAGTTAAATGATGAATGATGCGCATGGCATATCCTCCTATCCCATTAAGTGGTGAATAGTGCTTAGTAAGAGACAAGCTAAATAAAATAAGAAATCGGCGGAAAACAAAAGAGAAGCTGAATAAGGAATGACGTGATTTACAACGATTTTGGAAGCTGTTTCTAAAAGAGATAGAATTTTTATAGTTATTTTACAACGGGATGTTCTTTTATTATTCGCCGAGCGTGTGGCATTCATATAATCGCCAAAAAGAGTTGTAACATAAATAGGCAGATGATGATAGCTTTCATTTCTCTTTTGGGATTATTACCGGCATTTTCAAAAGAGATTTGCAGAGAAAA
The DNA here is from genome assembly GCA_030151245.1 of Ignatzschineria sp. GTDB lineage: Bacteria > Pseudomonadota > Gammaproteobacteria > Cardiobacteriales > Wohlfahrtiimonadaceae > Ignatzschineria. The sequence goes on from JASLEF010000203.1 coordinate 9,910, forward strand.
AATATATCTCCTATACTTTTAGCTTATTGGTATTCCCCTAGAGGTGCTGTTAAAAACAGCTGAGATTGAAGTGGAACTTCGGGACTCTTATGACCTGATCTAGTTAATACTAGCGGAGGAAAGTGGCGAACCTGCGAAGAACAACTTTACTGCTTGTGCTGTGCGTATTCACACTTTCTCTGCAATGGAGAATATATGTCTATTTTACATGCCGTC
>JASLEF010000212.1 GCA_030151245.1 Ignatzschineria sp.
TTGTATTGAACTTAATGGTATCTAGTCCCATTATGTTTTTCATCGGCTTTATGGTGGCTTTTTATGGCCTCTCTTTTGCGATTGAAGCGAATAAAAGATCGGTGATGGGATTAGTGTTGATGTTTGTCTTCACCTTTTTGATGGGGATGATGCTTGGGCCACTTTTAACAATGGCGTTAAGAACCGCACAAGGCTGGCAATATATTGGGATCGCAGCAGGTGGTACCGCAGGATTATTCCTAGTATTAGCAATCTTAGGCGGTGATAAAACAAAAGACTTTTCACCTATTGGGAAATATGTAGGGGCAGTTGGAATCGTGATGATTGCGACTATTGCACTAAACTTCCTCTTCTTAAAAATGCCAATGATTAACCTTGTATTATCAATGTTGATTATCCCGTTTTCTGGGGCCATTATCTTATGGCGCATCAATAGTGTTGTCAGAGGTGGTGAAGATAACTATATCAGCGTTGCACTTGATATCTATATCTCGCTCTACAATATCTTCTCAAGCTTACTTCGCTTAATTTTAGCAAGTAACGATTAGGCATCTTTAAGGCGCTTATTGCTTGAACAGGCGATACTCATTCTTTTAACAAAATTATTACGAGATGTTAACTGAATGATCATCCATAAAAGATCAAAAAATCACTTTTAATATGACTGATTGAAGATAAAATCACAAAGGCGCTTTCAAGAGAGCGCCTTTTCTTTTGGCTTGCGCTAGAATAGAGGGATTCAATCATGAGTTTAGGAAAAAGATGATTAACCGTAGTCAAAAAGAGCAGATACTAAAGCATCTAGAGCAACACTATATTTCCCCTTTATCACAGTTTTATGTGGAAACAGAAGTTCTTAAGCGTCAGATGTTAGGCCGTCCTTTTCGTGTTCAAATTGGGGTGCCTGATAGTTGGCGGTTTCAGCATTTTTATCAGCAAATGCCAAAGATGTCACAGGCGCAAGCATTAGAGCGTTTATGGATTTTTGAGCATTATTTGGCTAATAGCCAAAGCTCTGTTTTTTCACATGATAAGCCATTGATACTGGGGGAGTCTTTTCCTTATTTTGAGTGGCAAGATGAACGGTTATGTGGGCTAAATCAACTTTTAGGACAGGCGGTAATTTTTTATTTCTATAAAGGTAATGAAGAAGGATTACTTCAGTTTTGTGAGTTTACAAAGAGCCATGCTATTTCTGAATCTTCAATGATTGTAGGAACGGTTCCGGACGCGATGTTGACTTTGATGAGGGACCAAGGGATGAGACATATCGATGAGATTTCAAAACCTTTTTTAGAATCTTTAGGAAAGGGACGAAGTTTTACAAGTCTATTTGGTCAAACAGCTGATCTTTTATTAATGGATAAAGAGGGAACATATGTCAAGAGCCTCTCAAGGCTCGAGTTCATTCGTCAAATTGATCAATTGTTGGAGCTGTATTTTAATTAAGGGCTGTTGAACATGACGATCTCATGTATAGATTTCTAAATGGGATGTTGAATTTAGAAGGCGTTGATGAGGTTGATGAGGTTAATGGGTTGTCAGCTATTGATGGTGATTAAATTTCGAATGTTCAATAGATTCGAATGTTTAATAGATTAAAATTTGAGAAGTTCACTCTTTTGATAAATCTTGAGACTCCCAATAAAGAGGCTGAGACGAGCCATTTGAGAACTTTGGAAATTTTTTAGGGAATGAGTTTAGGAGCGCTTTTGTTGATAGAAGCCTTGATCGGCTGTAATGAGATCCTCAATCTCTAACATCATTAGATCCGTTGTAATTTGAGAGGCCTCTCCTTGCATGATTTCTACCAGTTGATTAATGGATTTTGGGGTTGTCAGTAACTGATACAGGGCATATTGAGGATGATCTTGACTCAACGTTGCCACTTTAGGGGGGAGGGCGATATGAGATGATGACTTTAATGAGGAAGCCGTTGTTTTTGGGGGAGTCCTGCGACCTTGGTTTAGAGGAGGATTTTTTTCATGATCTTGAGTTTTAAAAAGATCAGATTGTAGATTGTGATCGGTTGTTTCCACCCATCCCGATAATGCTGTTCGAATATCAATCGTCGATTCAACAAGCGCTGCGCCCTCCCGAATTAGTTGATGACAACCTCTTGATTGCGGTTGATGAATGGATCCTGGAATAGCAAATACTTCACGATTTTCTTCCATGCTTAATCTTGCGGTAATCAGAGAACCCGATTTAAGCGTTGCTTCTACCACGAGAGTTCCTAAAGATAATCCAGCAATAATGCGATTTCTCCGAGGGAAGTTTTGAGGTTTAGGCGGCATGTGTAATGGATATTCGCTGACGAGCGTCCCACTTTTATCAAGGATTTCCTCACTTAGCGGAAGATGTGATTTGGGATAAATCTCATTTAATCCGGTCCCTAAAATAGCAATCGTTGGCTTATTGATTTTCACTGCGGCCTGATGTGCTGCTTGATCGATGCCTAAAGCAAGTCCGCTTGTAATTGTTAATCCTGCAGAGGCTAATTCTGTAGCAAATAGTTCACTGTTATAGCGTCCTTCATCGGTGGGTTTTCTTGCACCGACGATCGCAATTTGAGGCGTTGTTAAGAGATCGATATTGCCCTTTATAAAAAGAATCATGGGGGGATCATGAATCTCCTTCAATAGTGCGGGATATTGATCATGGTGGAAAGTCATAATCGTATGGGTAGGTTGCGCGGCCCAATGAAGGGCTTGGGCGACTTTTTCTTGATGATTATTTCGACGATATTGTGTCACGGATGCAGGAATGCCGGCAGTTTGCCACTCAAGATTGTCGGCAGAAATCGCCTCTTTAGCGCTACCAAAATAATCAATGAGTTGTTTGAATCTTTTTGCACCAATATAGGGTGTATAAAAGAGTGTTAGCCAAGAATCTAACATTGAGGGTTTCCTTCCATTATTTCCATGTTATATTGAAAAAAGGATAGATCAAGAGTAGATCGTATCATCGTGACTTTAGGAGATTTGCTGATATCGTAATATTGATAGAAGTTGAGAATCTTTAAATATATGAGATGGAGTGAAATAATGGCGCAATTAGCGGAAACTATTTTTAAAACACAATATGAAACGCAAGATGAGGCAGTGGCATTATCATCGGTGAAAGCAGAGCACATCGTGATCTTTTTCTATCCGAAGGATAATACGCCGGGATGTAGTAATGAGGTACAAGACTTTAATCAGCTCTTGGATCAATTTAAGGATTTAAATTGTGCCGTATTAGGTGCTTCTCGCGATAGTAAAAACTCCCATATTAAATTTGTCGAAAAGTTTGATCTAAAATTCCCTCTTCTCTCTGATCCAGAAGAGACGCTCTGCAAAGCATTTGATGTTATTAAAGAGAAAAATATGTTTGGTAAAATCGGCTTTGGAATTGAGCGCAGTACTTTTATCCTCAATAACAAAGGCGAGATTTTACAAGAGTGGCGTAAAGTAAAAGTGCCAGGACATGCAGAAGAAGTTTTAGCAGCTGTGAAGGCGCTTTAATAGATTTTCCTTCATAGATATAAATATTCAGATATCTGCTTGGTATGATCGTTATTCTCTAGGGTTTATGTCAGAAGTAATGATCAGAACCCTGATGGGGAATAAGCTTAGGTTAAGATTTTGTTAAAAGTCATTTTGATAGAGAGTCGAACAGCTTAATTGTAGGTTCATTGTAAATTTTGCGAGTAGTCCTCAGTGACTTCTGTAGAAAAGTAGAGCTGAAATATAGAATAATCCAGCATTCACAAAGATGCTGGATTTTTTTATAGAGTTGCACTTTCAATAGATCAGCTTCGCAAAAGAAGGAGATAATAGAGGTTGATGATGCCATCGACTGATTATCTTTGAATCTGGCTTGTGATCACTCTTGACTTTACGAGATAGGTAAAAAAGGATCTTGTCTTTGGACAGATCCTTTAGAGGGGATATTTTTAAATGTGCCTATTAGTTTTTATTTAAAAATGAATCAATGGAATCGCTTTTAAAATTACCAAAAAAACGACCATTACTAAAATCAGGCTGGGGAACTCATTAAAATAACGATAGAACTTATGAGTATGTCTGTTTTTATCATGTCTAAATACGAGCACATAGTGATAACAGAAGTAGTGATAAACAATTAATAATGCAACGAGAGTGAGTTTAAAGTGCATCCAACCCATTTTTAAAAGTACGGGGTTTTTCATCAGTAATATTAATCCAAAAATAATGGTTAAAGCACCGCCAATATTCATCATGATCATAAGTTTTCGTTCCATGACTTTAAATACTTCATTGACATCAGCGCTTTTATTCGCAGCATGGTAGACAAAGATTCTCGGAAGGTAGAAGAGTCCGGCGAACCATGTCACCATAAAAATGATATGTAATGCTTTATAGACAAGATATGACATAACAGCCTTTTTGAAAAAAGAAGAAATATGCGATTGATTCACCCTCAATGGGAGCACGCAACAATTAATGATGCGCTTAATTATAACAAAGATAAATAGAGGGCAAGCCTTTAATTGTGATATTTCTCTGATATTTCTCCTCTATCAAAGGAGGGGCTGAAAACCTTTTTAGTGTCAGAACGTCTGAAAAATTATCGGAAGTAGAATCGGGCAGAAGGTTCTCTTGTGCAATCACTCGATATTAGCGATAATGGCCGCAAAATATATTAATTGATCTTTGAAAGGATTTCTTCATGGTTTTTACCATTAAAAGACGACCTACAAGCCAAGTGATGGTAGGAAATATCGGTATCGGATCGGACTATCCGATTCGTGTTCAATCGATGACAAATACTAATACCGAGGATGTAGATGCCACCGTTTCACAAATTATTGAGCTCGCAGAGAGCGGTTCTGAGCTTGTGCGCGTAACGGTGAATACCGAAGCGGCGGCAAAAGCAGTACCATTTATTGTGGAAAAGCTTGAAAAACAAGGCTATTCAACGCCAGTGGTGGGGGATTTTCATTTCAATGGTCACCGCTTATTACAAGCAGAGCCTGAGTGTGCGAAGGCATTGGCAAAGCTTAGAATTAATCCCGGAAACGTAGGGCGGGGCGCTCGTAAAGATGAGCAGTTCTCATCAATTGTTGAAGAGGCTTTGAAATACCATAAACCTGTGCGTATTGGTGTGAATTGGGGGAGTCTTGACCCTGAGGTCTTAAAGCGCCTATTAGATGAGAATTTAAAAAAGGCCGTCCCTCTCTCAAATGATGAGTTAATGTGTGAGGCGATGATTGTTTCTGCATTAGAGAGTATTGCTTTTGCTAAAGATATTGGTATGACAGATGAGGATATCATTCTCTCTGTCAAGGTTAGTCAAAGTCAACAGTTGATTAAGGTTTATCAAGATATTGCGGGCAAGACTAATGTCCCATTACATTTAGGTTTAACAGAAGCAGGAATGGGCATGAAGGGGACGGTGGCTTCGGCATCAGCACTTGCGGTTTTACTTCAGCAAGGGATTGGTGATACGATTCGTATCTCTTTAACACCGGAACCGAATGCCCCAAGAACGGAAGAAGTATTAGTAGGAAAAGAGATTCTTCAGAGCTTACAGATACGCGCATTTACTCCTAAAGTAGTCGCTTGTCCGGGGTGTGGCCGTACAAGTAGTGATGATTTCCAATATTTAGCACAAGAGATTCAATCCTATATTGATAATAGTATGCCTACTTGGAAGACTCAGTATGAAGGGGTTGAAAAGATGGTCGTCGCCGTTATGGGCTGTATTGTCAATGGGCCTGGAGAATCTAAAATGGCAAATATTGGCATTAGCTTACCGGGAAATGGAGAAAAACCTGTCGCACCAGTTTATGTCGATGGTGAACGATCAGTGACGCTAAAAGGCGAGAATATCGCCAATGAATTTAAACAAATTATAAACGAATATATCGATGGAAAATACAGAAAACAACAATAGACCGCTTCGTGCGATTCGCTCATTTGTCAAAAGGGAAGGGCGTTTAACAAAAGGGCAAGAACGTATTTTGGCTGAAAGTCCTTATTTAATTATGCATGATCAAGTGGATCAACTCTGGGATTTAGATCAGCTTTTTGGTCGTGATGGTGCGCCGAGAACGTTGGAGATCGGTTTTGGCGATGGAATGTCCTTTTCGAATATGGCTGAAGCAGATCCTGATCGTGATTTTTTAGGTCTAGAAGTGCATCGACCTGGTGTCGGTCGATTGCTTCTTGATGTAGAAGCACGTGATCTTAAAAATATTCGAGTGATTGATTACGATGCGGTACATATTTTAAAGAACTGTATTCCTGATGGTAGTTTGGAATGTGTGCAAGTTTTCTTCCCTGATCCCTGGCACAAAAAGAAACATAATAAGCGCCGTATTATTCAGTTAGAATTTGTCGCACTTATTGCGACAAAGCTTCAAAAAGGTGGCAGACTCTGTTTAGCAACTGACTGGGAACCATATGCAGAACATATGATGGAAGTAATGCTTGCAGCGCCAGATTATGAAAATAGCGTGGCGGGTTTTGTTGAAAATCCAACACATCGTTTGCCTACCAAATTTGAAGCCCGTGGCATTCGTTTAGGTCATGGAGTTTGGGATTTGGTATTCCTTAAAAAATAAAAAATAGTGTCACTGCGATAGGTTTATTCTATCGCGTCAAGATTGCCGTCATAGAGTCAATGTTATGACGGCTTTTTTTATGCGCATTTTAATAGAAATTTCAGATACTTACTTCTAAGATACTCTCTGAGTAATTGATAACCGCGTTATTTTAAGAATATTGCTTATCACTGTTAGCTTATACATGATAAATTTTGCAAATTTTTTTCTTGCCTTCTCCTAGCGGTATCTTCCCATATCCTCACTTTTAAAAATTTTTAATGAGAGTCTTTTTAACCAGTTAATGGAAAAGGCTGAAGGGCTTATCTGAAAGCGCTTAATTACAAAATTCTGCTGAAATGCGCACATAAATCGTGTTTTTTGATCAAGCTTAATCTTCTTCAATAGGGGAATCTGATAGGGGTGAATAATAAAGGGGTATATCTATAAAAATATCACGAACCCCATATTTTATTTTCATGGGAGTTCACTGATGAATATTACCAAAGGAGAGAGGGATGAAACGACAAAAAGCTTCAAAAGAGCTGAAGATGGCGGTAGCAGCATCAACGGTAGGTTCTGTTGCTGAATGGTATGAGTTTTTTCTATATGGCACGGCTTCGGCACTTGTTTTTGGGCAAGTCTTTTTTAAGCAAACAGGGAGTGCGATCGATGGGATATTGGCTGCCTTTGCACTCTATGCAGTGGGTTTTTTAGCAAGGCCTTTGGGAGGGTTGGTTTTTGGGCATTATGGCGATAAATATGGTCGAAAGAAGCTTTTGCAAATCAGTTTGATTATTGTTGGGATAACAACATTTTTGATGGGAACGATACCAAGCTTTGACACTATTGGTTATTGGGCACCGATTTTGCTTGTGGGTTTACGCTTGATTCAAGGATTTGCGTTTGGGGGCGAGTGGGGAGGTGCTGTCATTTTAGTGTCAGAGCATAGCCCACCAGATCGTAGAGGATTTTGGGCGAGTTGGCCACAAACAGGTGTCCCGCTTGGCAATTTAGTTGCCACAATTGTCTTATTAGTGTTATCTGGATTATTAACGCAAGAACAATTTTTAGCGTGGGGTTGGCGAATTGCGTTCTTCTTTTCGGCCGTTGTGGTTTTGATTGGGCTTTGGATTCGAAAGAGTGTTGATGATGCCCCGGTTTTTAAAGAGGCTCAAGCGGAACAAGCAAAACGTGTTGACAAAGAATTGGGAATTGTAGAGGTTTTAAAGTATCACAAAAAAGCAGTGGTCGCCGGTATTGGCGCAAGATTTGTTGAGAATATTCTTTACTATATGGTGGTGACATTTTCCATTAGCTATCTCAAGCTTGTTGTTCATAAAGACACAACGGAGATTCTTTTTATGATGTTTGGCGCCCACTTTGTCCATGTGTTTTTTATTCCTTGGATGGGACATTTAAGTGATGTTTATGGAAGAAAACCGATCTTTATGATCGGTGCGCTCTTAACGGCGACTTGGGGCTTTTTCGCTTTCCCAATGATGGATACCGGTAATGATTGGATTATTATGCTCGCGATTATGATTGGGCTTTTCTTTCAATCAATGACTTATTCGCCATATTCAGCTTTAATGACGGAATTATTTCCAACACACGTCAGATATACTTCGCTATCACTCTGTTATCAGGTAGCGCCTATCCTAGCAGGATCTTGGGCACCCTTAATTTCTTTAGCATTACTTAATAAGTTTGATAGTTCTCTGCCGATAGCGATTTATCTAGTTTGTGCGAGCATTATTTCTATTATTAGTATGATGTTTGTAAAAGAGACTAAAGGAATTTCTTTGAACTTTGATAAAGGGCAGTAACAGCTTCTTCTGACAGCATTGAAGAGGGAATTGTAAGGGGAGAGAAAGTTTAGAGAATAACAAAACCGCAATAGATTCTGTGCTATTGCGGTTTTATTGATACTCATGTTGCCTTAAGAATATCTTATCTATAATCGCTATAGAGATGAAAATGATCACCGCCTATAAGAATATATCCGAGTCTGTTCCTGGCCTTAAAACGCCTTCTTAATAGGAGAGATTTCCACCAATTGCATCATATGAATTTCTTAATGATGAGCGGTTTGAGATAGTGAGTTGAGTTGTGAATTTGTGTCTGAAATGGGCTCAATATTATTTTGCTTTTGCCGCCCTAATCTTATCTTCAACCGTTTCAGGTGCGCCATAGAAAATATTATCAATATACCAGCGCTTTTTGAGCAACTCTGTTTGTACATAAACCTCGTCATCAATCTCTTTTCCAAGACAAGCTTTTGCGATGGGGGAGTTAATAGAGGAGTAGTCTTGATGGTGGGCAATTTCATCTGCGCCTACGATGCGGAAAAATAACGTATTCTCGTCATCATCGATTAAAGAAACCCAAGCACCAAAGTAGACTTTACCTTCCTGTTCCTTTGAGTAAGGGACGGGGCGGAGCACTTCTAAGCGCTTACGAAGATGGCGTACGCGGCGATCTATTTCACGAAGCTTTTGCTTATTAAATTGGTAATCAGCATTTTCCGAGCGATCGCCTAAACCGGCAGCCCAAGTCACTTTCTGCGTGATTTCAGGACGTTCCGTACGCCATAAGAAGTCGAGCTCTTTTTGTAAAATAGCCATTCCCTCTTGCGTAATAAGATTAATACCCATGTTCTTTATTTGATCCTTATCGTTAATATCAATGAATTGATACTAAATAGTTAATATGTCGGTTGGATGCTTATAAATGTGGAGAATCACTCACTGACTCAAGTGTCAGAATGATGTGATTCTCTTTTTTGATGACATCCTCTTTATTGCTAGTAGCCTTTAAAGGAAGATTCAAAGCAGATAATCAGGCGCTATAATTATAAGTATAATTAGCAACACTTCATTTGTAGACCACCCTCTTTTTTTAGGAGATCTTTAAAGCTGTTCTGCATAAAGATTATAATGAGAAATAGAATCCTTTCAACAATTACGAGTGATCAATTAGTAAGAAGCATCGTATGATCTTTTATAGAATAAAATTTTCAGATGTAAGACCATATCTCAACGATATTGGTGAAAAAGATTATAGGGTAATTTTATGAGGAGGGTTGAGGTCATAAGAGTGACTTGAGGGCTTGAATCGTCTCTTGTTGAATCGTATTGAGACTCTCTAGATCAAAGATATCCTGTTGGTAATTCTCTATTATCTGGTTCTTTATTTGAGAAATGTCTACTTTTTTATCGGAGCGCGCGCGAAGCTGATGAGGGTTTTTGTTAGGAGTGAATCTTATTTTAGCACGCTGAAGCACGATTTTATGAATAAGCTGAAGTTGTTTGTACCACAATGGAAAGAGGGATTGATTGACAAAATTAATCTCTGCTAGATACTTTTTTAGAGTTTTTAATGATCGATCACTTTGATAAGCATAGAGTTCTAATGATGTTAGACTCATGTTTAAGGTTGATAGTTTAGATTTTAAACTTGAAATATTTAAAGTCTGCTCATAAAGCGGGACTCGAGAAAATTGATCTAAAAGGTTGGCGCCAGCTTGTTGATAGAACTTATGGATTGTTCGTAACTGATCATTTTGAAGAGAAAGAGTGGAAAGCGCGGTAATTTTTTTTTGAATGAGTGTTGTTTGGACCGTCAGGAGTTGGCTCAGAGAGTTAAGTTTGAAGAGGATCTCTTGACGAATGGCTTCAAGGTGACGCAGAGGACTAAAGTAGACGCCAATAATAGGGAGTTGATAGAAAAAACGACGATGCCATGCAAAATAATCTGGAATTTTCTCTAAGGCATGTAATAGCTCATTAATTTCAGGCGTCAGATTAAAAGGTTGATATTGTTCGTCAATAGAGAGTGCGTATTCTATAAGAGATTGACTTTGAATGAGCAGTTTTTTGCCGAAATTAAGTGTCAATAAAGGGTCGGTAAGAGAGTATTGCTCAAGAACCTCAGTCACAGATTTTGGAAGATCTAAAGAATCTGGCAAAGGTATGGAGGATGCTGTTTTTTCCGGCATATAGTATCTGTCTTGGAGTCCGAGTCAATCTTGTAAGAGAATGATTCTGTTAAAAAAATAGAGAGTTTAGTCATCATCGTGTAAAGCCGGTTTAAAAATAACTCAATAGAGAGTATTGGAGAGCTCATCAGCGCTCCTTGAGGATATTTTTAAACCACAATGCCTCTGACTACTTGAATTTTTATGATGAATAATCAGGAGATCTTAATAGATAGATTTTATGATAATCATTCATCGCTCTCCTTTTCGTAAGCTGATTCTGTTAAGGAGATCGTATTGATGATTTCGGCGTTCTTATTAGGATCATTTTTAGGGGCGTGTTTTAGTGGTCTATAAGAGAGGTTAATAATCGCCGATCCGATCTCCTGCAACCCGCCGCGCATAGCAATGAGTTGGTTAGCGATCTGTTTAGTTGAATCATCCTCACTACCAAGTTCTACGTGGCGTGAGAAACGCTTTTTAATCTCTTTCCAGCGTTGCATTTCTTCAGAAGTAAGTGTTCCACGGAGCTCTTTAAGCTTGAGTAAATTTTCTTCTGCCCCTGTCGTTAATGTCTGTGCTTCACCAATATAGTGATCATCAATTAAGGTCTGAAGTTCTCCATCACTCATAGCAGAAACCACTTTTTCTGTCAGTTTATTCATATCTCGATAAGAACCTTGGAGTAAGAAGGGCGGTTCAGTACGATATTGATCAGCCGTTGCTGCTGAAAGAATATATTGTTGATTCACTTTTAATAGAACCTCTTGAACTTTAAGAAGATGGCGTAAAATGCCGGTAATCTCATTAATTTCCAGCGCAGAATAAGGGTGTTCTAGGTCATGAGGATTTAGCTTGTGACCTTGCGCTTCTTTGACGAGTAAATAGAGGTCATTAAGATTGCGCGTTGCTAATGGCGCTAATACTCGATTAGAGGTCATTGCATTTTCAATATAGGAGAGTTCAAATACTGCTTTTTGATCAGAAAGCATGTCGCCTAAATTATAGATATCTGCACGATTAGCAAGCATATCGGGAACTTTAAAAGCTTCACCTGATTCAGTATAAGGGTTTCCTGCCATGATAATTGCGAATTTTTTACCTCGCATATCATAGGTTTTAGGTTTCCCATTCCAAACGCCTTCAATGCGCCTTGTGCCATCTGAAAGAGAGATGAATTTTTGTAAAAACTCAGGATTCGTATGTTGAATATCATCGAGATAGAGCATGACATTACTTCCCATTTCCAGCCCAAAATTAAGGCGTTCAATTTCTCTCGCAGCTGTTGCGTTAGGGGCATCTTTCGGATCAAGAGAAGTGACATCATAGCCTAAAGAGGGACAGTTAATTTTCACAAATACGAGCCCCATTTTATTTGCAATATACTCCACTAGTGTCGTTTTACCATAGCCAGGGGGGGATATTAGTAAGAGAAGCCCCATTAAGTCTGTACGTTTATCATCACCTAGTGCCCCCATCTGTTTAGCAAAGTTAGCCCCAAAAAGATGAAGGTAAGAATCTGTAATCAGTTTGTTTCGAACAAAGGAGGTTAAAGGTCTTGCTTTGAGTTCATTGACATCTAGGCGTTGATGCATGGTTTCGATGAGGTGATTACGAGATTGTAAGTATTGCAAGTAATTAGGGTAGATCGTCGTTTCATGATCTAATCCTCGAATGATAAAGTCATCTAAGGTTCCTGCCATATTTCCATCGATAATCGTTGGGTGTTGTCCCAACAAGCCTTCAATCTCATATTTTAATGAAAATTGGCTCTGTTGAAACGAGATTGAATCTAGATTTTGTAGTGTTAAAATCCCGGCAGCTTCTACGACAAAATCCCCTGTTTTCTGACGGTGCTTACAGTAAGCTTTTAACCAAGTTTCGTTGCGGTTAAATCGTTCTAAGAGAGATAAATGCTCCTCTTTTAGAGCGAGACTCTCTTTAAAACTATGGTATTCCAAAGCTAATTCATTAGCCTCTCTTGAAACTAAAATAGTCTCATGATCTCCCAGTATTTGAATGATATATTCTGCCATTTGAGCGGTAATAACAGGGTCAATATTTTGTTGCCAATCGAGGATTTTATCCTTCCAATAGCTCTGCTCTGAGAGCAGAGCATCATCTTCGCCAAAAGTCTCAAAAAGAATTTTCGCATCATTTGCATTGGCGGCAAGTGTCTCTAAAGAGGATTGCTCTAGTGTGGTTAATAGAAGTAACGCTAAAACTCTTGCTCGCTGACTCAGGCGTAGTAGTCCTGCATCTTGATAGATAGGGAGGATTTTGTTAAGAATCTTGGTTGTATCATGATCATGAACGCCTCGAAGATATCCCTCTCGGTATTTTGTAGCGCTATATTTGGTGACAAGATCAGCAAGTTTACCTGATTGGTGAATTTTAAAGAGCCGATCTATCGTTAATAATCCTGTCACTTCATCAGGTGTTTCTTGACGAAGTGCGCTACTAATAATCGCATAGGCGAGATACTCTCCTCGATAGAGGTTTGGACTTTCGGAGGGAACTTCTAAGGCTGCATATTTTTCTAATTCAAGAAATTTTTGATCTGTGACAGGCTCGTAAAACTCGGTTCCCGTGATATGAAATGCGGTGTGTTCTTCATGGTGTGAAAGTGTGAGGTCAAAGGATTGTTGGTTAACGGAAAAACGGTGTTGACCCAATTTGATAATGGCGCCATTATCTTCGAAGATATCTTGATTGTCACGAAGAGATCTTAAGGATTGATCTTGTAAGCTTTTAAGTTTTGCATCAATACTATCAGCTCTGACACTATCTTTGAGTTGACGAATATTTTCAGCGAGAGATCGTACTTTCATCACTAAAGGATCTGTCATGAAGAAACTATTGAGATCATCAATACTTTCAAAATTTTGAACTCTATTGGCGATACTTTTAAGAGAGATATCGGCAGCTTTAGTAATATTGTCGATACGACGTTGATATTGATTGAGTTGATCTTTTTTGTAATTCTCAAAAATAGTGACGATTTCATGACGTTTAGCATAGATCTCTGTTAAGAATTGATCAAACTCCGCAAATCGACTCTCTAGTTGTTCCACCATTCCAATAATACGCGCTTGTTGTTTATCGGCATCTTCAGGGGTGTTAATTTGCGATAATGCGGTTTCCATGGCTTGTGTCAGAAGCTTAAACTGCGCTGAAAACTCGGCCTCTGCTTCAACGCTACGAATGGATTTTTGTTGATTTTTAAGGGTGGCTAATAAAGCATTTAAACGGGAAATCACATTGGTCGTTAGATCAATAATGCGGGTTGTTTTTGTCGGATCTTCCGTTTCAATAATAGAAACTTCTTCATTAACGAGCATTAAGTCATCTCGAATAAGAGACGCTTCCTCTTCTAGATGAGCAAGATCAATACTTCTATCGGTCTCTTCTAAAGCCTCATAGATTCCATCAATACGGATCATAAAGGGGGTAAAGGCATTCTCATCTTGAAGCATCTCAACAAGTTTTTCATTGAGTTTTTTCTGTTCTTGTTGTAATGATTCTTCAAACTCTGAGAGCGCTTTTTTATCGATATAGCGTTCTTGACGTAGAGAGATTAAAGCACCCAGAAGTTTTTTTAACTCTGAGAGTAGCGTGATAAAGTCGGCAGCATTTTCCGTTGTCGTTGTTTTGATCTTGGTAATGAGAGCCTGTTGTTTTTCTGAAAACTCTGTTATGCGAGCTTTACTTGAATTTTTTAGAGACTGATATTTTGCAAACTCATCAATAATATCTGCTGCTGTAGAGATAATTTGATCGATCTGTTCGCGAATACCAGATGCTTCTAAATCCCCTAACCAGTAGTAGAGATCCTTGGTACGGGTGGCGTAATTCACAAGGGCTTCAAAGAGGGATGTCGTACTCTCTTCAGAGTGAGTATATTGAACAATAGTATTGAGATCTGAAATACCCCTGACTAAATCAGCATTACCATGATTACGATAGAACTGTGGGATATCGGTGCGAGACTCTGCTTCACACTGTTCTTGTGAAAGGTAGGGGGTTTGCCAAATTCTCATTGCATGTACCCGCGTAGACTCGTCGGTTTCATTTTGGCGAAACATTATCAATTTCCCATCATCAAATCGGGAGAAACCATGATTAAAAATGGGGGTAGTGACATCCTTTTCAATGAGACTATAAGAGTAGAGGAGATAAGCCCCTTCATGACGGTCATAAAATACATATAAGACATCTTCTCCATTAGGTGAGTGTACTGTATGACTGAAGTTCATTTCATTACTGTGGTCGTTGAAG
>JASLEF010000001.1 GCA_030151245.1 Ignatzschineria sp.
TAGATATGTTAGATCTTACTCTCTATGGCAATCGTCTCGAAAACTTATTAGAGATTATCAAACAGAATCATGTGGAACATATGCTCTGCGTTAGCGTGGATCTTGATCGCTGGCACGAGATGGCAGAACTTGTGCAAAACCACGATCATATCTCGCTCTCTGTCGGCGTTCATCCTGGGGCTGTACCTGCAAATATCCCGGCAAGCCATGAAAGCTTTGCCGAAATGCTACAAAACCCCAAAGTGATTGCTATTGGCGAAACAGGATTAGATTACCATTACTCCATAGAACATAAAGTCGCGCAACAAGCCTCTTTTATTACACAAATTGATATTGCCAAAAAACACCAAAAACCTCTCATTATTCATACGCGTGATGCTCGTCAAGATACGATCAATATCTTAACAAATGAAAAGGCTGAAGATGTCGGCGGCATTTTGCACTGCTTTACGGAGAACTGGGAGATGGCGAAGAAGGGATTAGATCTCGGTTTTTACCTCTCTTTTAGCGGCATTATTACCTTCAAAAATGCCGCAGAGTTACGGGACGTTGTTGCAAAAACACCTATCGACCGATTATTAATCGAAACGGATGCGCCCTACTTAACACCCGTTCCTTATCGCGGTAAAGCAAACCATCCGGGACTAGTTCCTTTTGTTGCGAAAACGATTAGCGAAGTCAAAAACATCCCGCTAGAAGACGTGGCACGAATTACTTCCCAAAATTTCCGAGAGTTATTTAAAAATAACCTCTCTCTTTCGGCATAACTACTGAGGCTCATATGACACAACCATCTATCGCTAAAATCGCCGTATTTGGCGACATTATGATCGACAGTTATTGGATCGGATCAACCAACCGCATTTCACCAGAATCTCCAGTACCTGTGGTAAATATCAACCATACAGAGAATCGGTTAGGAGGGGCTGCCAATGTGGCGCTAAATATCAGCAAGATGGAGTGCCCCGTCACGCTTTCGGGACTCGTCGGTATTGATCAACACGCGAAAGAACTCGAGTCTCTCTGCCAAAACAATCATATTCACACAGAGTTTGTTGCGGAAAATGGATTCGCCACCATTATGAAACTTCGCGTGATTAGTCGCCAGCAACATATCGTACGCTGCGACTTTGAAGAAACGCCTGACTTAACTCCGGCACTCGTTCAAAAAATTACCGATTCGCTGAAAAAAACCATTGATCAAAATGACCTGATTGTTTTATCAGATTACAACAAAGGATTCCTTTCTGATCCTCAAGCCTTAATTCAATATGCGAGATCTCAAGGCAAGTTTGTCATTATCGATCCTAAAGGCGATGATTTCAGCAAATATCATGGAGCCTCTCTACTAACCCCAAATACCAGTGAGTTTGAAGGCGTTGTTGGAAAATGTAAAGATGAGCCTATGCTTTTTGAAAAAGCAGAACAACTTCGAGCAGAGCTTGAGCTTGATGCGCTCCTCATCACTCGCAGTGAGAAAGGAATGACACTATTTGAAAAAGATAAAGAGCCCGTTACTTTCTCTGCAAAAGCCCAAGATGTTTTTGATGTTACAGGCGCTGGTGATACCGTGATTGCAATGCTCGCAACCCAACTCGCTAAAGGTACTCCTCTACCACAAGCATGTAAAATTGCCAATGTTGCCGCTTCTATCGTCGTCGGTAAAATGGGCGCCTCTTACGTCACACAAGAAGAGCTTAATTATGCGTTAGGACAATCTGATCGTCCCCACAACCTTGTTCTCTCAAAAGAGGCATTACTACATGAAGTCAAACGGGCCAAAATGAACAATGAGACAGTCGTCATGACTAACGGCTGTTTCGACATTCTGCATCGGGGACATGTTAAATATCTCGAAGAAGCAAGCAAGCTTGGACATCATCTCATTGTTGCACTCAACTCAGATGCTTCTGTAAAACGCCTAAAAGGAGAAACTCGTCCTATAATGGATGAGACAAGCAGAGCAACCGTTCTTGCATCTCTCTCTTCCGTCGCATGGGTAACATTATTTGATGAAGATACGCCAGAATCATTAATTCGTGCGGTTCTACCAGATGTCTTAGTCAAAGGTAGTGATTATCGCGTCGATCAAATTGCCGGTGCAGATGCAGTGATCAATAATGGTGGTAAAGTAGAGCTCATTGATTTTGTAGATGGTTACTCTACCAGTAAAGCTATCGAAAAAATTGTCTCCTCTAGCAAGTCGTAAACCGCTCACATAAAATAACGATCTTGATCCGTAAGAGGTCTATAAAAACTTGATAAATCGCATGTTATTATTCCATGCACTCCGTAAAATGATGTTTAATGAATGGTTTAATAGAGATTAAAAACAACATTCCCCCTATTATTGCTACAAAATAAATACATAAATGTAATTTTTATGACATAATCGACACCTAAATGTAATTAATAGTTGTAGCCCCTCGTAGATAAGGACTTTAAAAATGGATGAGAATAAACGCAAAGCCCTCCAAGCTGCACTTGGGCAGATCGATCGCCAATTCGGCAAAGGCTCAGTTATGCGCCTTGGCGACCAACAAACGCCAAACAATATTATTCCTGTTTCTACAGGTTCAATCGGTTTAGATATCGCGCTGGGTATCGGCGGTCTACCGCGTGGTCGTATTGTTGAAATCTTTGGACCAGAATCTTCTGGTAAAACAACATTGACGCTCCATGTCATTGCAGAAGCGCAAAAAGCGGGGGGCACCGCTGCATTTATTGATGCAGAGCACGCTTTAGATCCAGGCTATGCCGCCAAACTGGGAGTAGATGTTGAAAACCTCTACATTGCTCAACCTGATAATGGTGAACAAGCACTGGAGATTACCGATACACTCGTTCGCTCCGGCGCTGTCGATATTATCGTGGTAGACTCTGTGGCTGCATTAACGCCAAAGGCAGAGATTGAGGGCGAAATGGGAGACTCTCACATGGGACTACAAGCTCGCTTAATGAGCCAAGCCCTTCGTAAGCTCACTGCAAATATCCAAAAATCGAACACACTAGTAATCTTCATCAACCAAATTCGTATGAAGATCGGCGTCATGTTTGGTAACCCTGAAACCACAACAGGAGGGAATGCCCTTAAATTCTACTCCTCTGTCCGTCTTGATATCCGTAGAACAGGCGCGGTGAAGAAAGGTGATGAGGTTATTGGCGCAGATACCCGTGTACGCGTTGTGAAAAATAAGGTGTCGCCACCCTTTAGAGAAGCGAAGTTTGAAATCATGTATGGCGCGGGAATTGATACTTTAGGCGAAGTATTAGACCTCGGTGTAGATGCCGGAATTGTTGATAAAGCAGGCGCTTGGTACAGTTATGAAGATACTCGTTTAGGCCAAGGTAAAGAAAACTCTAAACAATATCTTCGTGAAAATGTGGCAACCGCTCAGGAAATTGAGAAGCGTGTTCGTGAACACTTCATTACAACTCCTGCACCATTAGCCGGCACAGAAGAAAAAGAGGATGAAGAAGATCTCTTATCATAAGAAGATGCCCCTCTAAAAATCTTCACAATTCACCCAATCTTAGAGTGATGAAATAACAAAAATAGCTCCTTTTATAGGAGCTATTTTACTTTCCCCCGTTCTACTTTAAACTAAGAGCCTACCCACTCATCATCCTATTTCGGACACTTAAAAAAGGTTTATCATGACTCAAATGCCTACGAATACGCAGTTTTATCCGGCAACCACTATCGAAGTGGATACCCATCAAGATGGGCAGCGCCTTGATAACTTTTTAATGGCACAATTTAGAGAGTTGCCTAAAGGGCGTATCTATCAAATGATCCGGAAAGGAGAAGTGAGAATTAATAAGGGGCGGGCAAAACCAACTTCCCGTTTAACTGAGGGAGATATGGTAAGATTGCCGCCCGTTAAAGTTGAGCTCAAAGAAGAAATCATCATCCCGGCATCTGCTTGGCGTGCGCTACAACCGACTATTACTTTTGAAAACGAGCACTTCCTAATCATCGACAAACCTTCCGGCATTGCTGTTCATGCCGGATCTGAAGTCCCCTACGGCATTATTGAAACACTCAAAGCTTTCGGCGATCATGATTTTTATGAATTGGTTCAACGCCTAGATCGTGATACTAGCGGCTTATTACTCATCGCCAAGACTGGAAAAGCGCTAAGAGAATTGCAACATACTAATCTCGTTCGTCAATATACCTTAATTGTTGCCGGCAATTGGGCTGTAAAATTCCCTGATAACACAACCATCATAACCGATCCTCTTGATACCGAACATCGTATTAATGGAGAGCGCCACGTCATTGTTTCACCAACAGGAAAAGATGCTGAAACACATTTTACACTGATCAAAAAAGGAGGGCGAGCATCCCTTTTACAGGCTATTTTAAAAACGGGACGTACACATCAAATCCGCGTTCACAGTGCAGCAAATGGCTATCCTCTTTTAGGCGATAAGCGCTACTATCCCCACGATCCCTCAAAGATTAGCAGACTCTCACTCCACGCAACCGAGCTAAACTTCGACTTTTCCGGAGAACCATTCTCATTTAAGAGCCCTATGCCTCAATTACTCATCAATATTTTCAATCAGTTAAATTCATAAAATCATGCTAAGATGCCTACGCCTCCTAATATTAACGGCGAAATTTATCGTAATATCGTGTAAAATAACCCTATTTAATTTTAATCCAAAAGGTCATTATTAGTCGTTATGGTACAAAAAGCTGAAATTTTTGAATTACCAATCCGCGTCTACTACGAAGATACTGATGCCGGTGGCATTGTCTATCACTCCACCTATTTGAATTTTATGGAACGTGCGCGCACAGAGTGGTTAATGACAAAAGGCATTAATCTCAATACCCACGCCCAAACCCATGGCGAAATGTTTGTCGTGCGTAAACTTAATATTGAATATCGTCTACCGGCACATCTTTGCGAGGATCTTGTTGTTCAATCCCGTATCATTGAGCGCAGCCGTACGCGTGCCCTATTCGAACAAAACATATTACGAGGTGATGAAATCTTAACGCTCGGTAGCGTTGAAATCGTCACTCTTGACGTCAATACTCGACGTCCTAAACCTCTTCCCAATTTCTTTTAATTCAGGAGCTCTGAGATGTCCTCTGACTTACAATTTTGGCACCTTATTTTAAGTGCTAGCTTTCCCGTTAAAATTATCATGCTCATCTTAGCAATCATGCTAATTGTGGCTATTTTCTTAATCTGGAAAAAATATATCTCCATTAAGCTCGCCACATTCCGTATTAACCAATTTGAACGACTCTTTTGGTCCGGGGCTGATATCAATCAGCTCGCCAGTGAAGCCACTAAGAAAGGCAAAAACTGTTCAGATCTTGAAAAAGTCTTCTTATCAGGCTTCCAAGAATTTTCTCGCTTAAGAAGCTATGCGCATTACGACCCTGAGTTTATTGTCTCAAGCGTTAAAAGCGCAATGTTTGCAGAAACTCAACGAGAAGAAACCATTATTCAGAAATTTCTTTCATGGCTAGCTACGATTGGCTCAGTAGCGCCTTATATTGGTCTTTTGGGAACGGTTATCGGAGTTATGAATTCATTTAGCGCCTTAGGAACCGTAAAGCAGGTCACCTTAGCACAAGTTGCGCCAGGAATTTCCGAAGCTTTAATCGCCACAGCTATTGGGCTTCTTGCTGCGATCCCGGCAGTCATGGCTTTTAACAAATTCAGCAATGATATTAATACTATGATGACTCGATATGATAGCTTCATCGATGAGTTTGCCAATATTTTAGCGCGCCAATATGTGCAGTTGACGCAAAAAAATACACACGCATAACATTCAATATCAGCGATTATAGATGGAATCAATAATATGAGACGACGTAAACGCGTTAATAAACTCAATTCTGACATGAACATC
Source organism: Ignatzschineria sp. (assembly GCA_030151245.1). Lineage (GTDB taxonomy): Bacteria > Pseudomonadota > Gammaproteobacteria > Cardiobacteriales > Wohlfahrtiimonadaceae > Ignatzschineria. The sequence goes on from JASLEF010000001.1 coordinate 5,887, forward strand.
GTCCCTTATGTCGATGTGATGTTCGTTCTTTTGACCATTTTTATGGTGACAGCCACCACAATCTCCGTGGGAATTGATGTTGATCCCCCTCAAATGGATAGCAGCCATGCCGTCGCTATTGAGGGCGATGAAATGATGGTGATCTCTGTCGATGAATCTGGCAGCTTCTTCTTCAATCTTGCAGATAACCCAAGCATCGCACTCCCTGAAGATGAGATACTCAAAATCGCAAGTTCGCTTTTTGCCGAAAATGAAAATATGCAAGCCCTCGTGAAGGGGGATCAAAAAGCGCCCTACGGAAAAATTGTTGATGCAATGAGCTTATTACAACGCGTCACGCAAAAAAACGTACAATTGATGACCACACCATTTGAAGAGTAATTCCAATGATGTCATCTAACTTTCTCTCGAAACAGAGGAATAGAACCCCATGAAACGTGAGACACAAGATAAATGGATTAATGCGGGCAGCAGCCTACTCACACTCCTTGTGATTACCGGCGCTGTATATTTTTCAATTTCTTCCTATCAAAAATTTCAGCAGTCAGCACTTGATGATAATGCTGTCAAAATTAGCGATGAAAATAAAATTGCGAAATCTGAACGAATTGATACCAAAGAAGTGGAAAATGAGCTCAACCGTATCGCAGAAGAACAGCGCTTAGAGCAAGAACGTATCGCAGCTGAGAAGGCCGCTCGCGAAAAAGCAGAACGCGAACGAATTGAAGCCGAGAAAAAAGCAGCGGAGAAAGCAGCTCAAGAAAAACTCGCCCGTGAAAAAGCAGAACGCGAACGGATTGAAGCGGAGAAAAAAGCAGCAGAGAAAGCGGCTCAAGAGAAACTTGCCCGCGAAAAAGCAGAGCGTGAGAGAGTGGAAGCCGAGAAAAAGGCAGCTGAAAAGAGGGCCCAAGAGAAACTCGCTCAAGAAAAAGCAGAACAAGCTCGGGTTGCTGCAGAGAAAAAGCAAGCACAAGAGAAAGCCGCTCAGGAAAAAGCTGCACAGGAGAAAGCAGAGTCTGAACGAAAAGCCGCAGAAAAAAGAGCATCAGAACAGAAAGCAGCCGAAGAAAAACGCGCTGCCGAAAGAGCCGAAAAAGAACGCTTAGAGAAAGAGCGACTTGAAAAAGAACGTCTCGCAGCAGAAAAAAAAGAGGCTGATCGTCAAGCAGCTGAAGCTCAAAAAGCAGAAGAAGCAGCTCGAATTGCCGATGCGATTAACTCTGAATACCAATCCAAAGTACGGGATTACCTCTATGCTTTATGGATTACCCCTTCAGGAAGTTACGGCTTAGCAACGACTATCCAATTTAAAGTTAAAGAAGATGGAACAATTATTGGTACCCCTGTTATCAAAAAAAGCAGTGGCAATGAAGAGTTTGACAACAGTGTTTTTGTCGCCATTATGAGTGCTGATAAAATCCCAATGCCAAATGACCCGATTGCTCGTAAATATATCGCCAAGGAAGGCTTTGAACTTACTTTTAAACCTACTAATTAATGCCTTTTTGGCACTATCATTTTAAAATTCTAAAGGAGATAAAATGATTAAAGTATGGGATTTCCCAACCCGTGCATTTCACTGGATATTAGTGATTGCAATGGCGATTTGCGTATATACTTCCTACAACTTCAGCGATTTCTATGAGTTAGGCCCTGTGGGTAGCTACTCAGCAATGGCATTACATCAATATGCCGGCGTGGTGATTCTAGCGCTACTCGTTTTTCGTATTATTTGGGGAATTGTAGGCGCTACAACATCACGTTTTAGCAATTTTATTAAGTGCCCTTCACACATCCTCAACTACCTCAAAAAATCCGTCACTTCAACGGAAGGCCATAACCCATTAGGCGCGCTGATGGTCGTTGCACTGATCCTCATGTTACTCATACAGGTTACCACGGGACTTTTCTTAGAAGATAACACCTATATGTTTACCGATGCCCCACTTGCTGACTCAATCAAGGGTAGCTTACGAAGCGATCTGCTATCGATCCATGCCTTAGGGAGAACCGTATTGCTATGGCTCATTGGATTACACATCACGGCAGTATTTGCCTATCTTTTTGTGAAAAGACAAAATCTGATCCGACCAATGCTAACCGGCAAAAGAGCAATTTCTCAAGCTCACACCGTCAAGCCAAAGTCTATTCAAAATGACCATCCGTTCATCGGGATGATCATCATGTTGACACTCATTGCGGCAGCTTTTTATTATCTTTTCTAACTAAAGTGAAATAACGATCTATGAAACAACCTAAAAGCTTATTCTTAAGCTCTATTTACCAGAGATTGCTATGTGCCATGATTCTGTTAATTCCTTTAACAGGATTGCTCTATTGGGCATTACCATAACGTACATGCCTTAAATTCGGCAGATAGCGGTTGTTAAAAAGATATTGATAAAATAAAAGCCTGTTGAATAAACAGGCTTTTTTAATGTAATGGATCTTTGAAGAACTTCCGGCAGAATGCTCTCAATCAACCTCGCAATAATCGCGAGCGCAATAGATCCGTATCGACTTTTAATACCTTCTCAATATAGGATACTGCACCGCCATATTCAGCTAAGAGCAACTGATCTAATGCATCTAAGTAACTCGCATCCACATAACGGATTTTCTGAAAAACCTTCGTTAACTCTGCAGAGATTTTCTCCTGCCCATCTCTTGCTTCCCGATGATCCGCAAAAAGCTGATGTAATGAATCTGCATATTGATTGGATAATAGGTAATTTTCCATAATATCGTCATAGTGCACTCCTAATGCCGATAAAATTAGATAGCTCATCACCCCTGTTCGGTCTTTTCCGGCACTGCAATGATAAATAACTCGTTCATTATCCAATAACGCTTCAAAAACCGTTTTAAATTGATTTTTTCCCTGTAAAGGGAACTCTTGATACATTTTTATGAACAATGCGTCAATATCTGTCACTTTCAGCGTTTCTAAAGCAAGAACTTGATCATCACTAAAAAAATTCCCCACATTGATCGGCTTTGGTTGATAATCGATAGAATCTAAAACAAGCTTAATAGCTTCGCCCTGCTTCTCTCCCTCCATCCGGAAATCAACCACCACATCCGGTGCTAATGATGCAAGGCTATCTAAATCATTCGGTGTCGCAAAATCTAATAATGCACTCCGGTAAGCATGCCCTTCTTTCACCACTAAGTTATCTCGCGTTTTTAGCCCCGCAAGATCTCGGAAATTGACAATTTTTTCAAATGTAAAGTTTTTACTCATCGCTTTAGAAAATCCCCTAACATCATTCAATTCAAGCCTATATCGTATCACGATACGTTCATTTCACACCCCTAGTAAATATCTTCTAAGAAAAGTCTGTATCTTTTTCGAACACCTGTTGCTTTTTCAAATCTACCCGTGTAATATTCTACATCTACTAAGCAACACACCGAATGCCTGGGTGGCGAAATTGGTAGACGCAGCAGACTTAAAATCTGCCGACCCTTTACGGTCGTGCCGG
>JASLEF010000089.1 GCA_030151245.1 Ignatzschineria sp.
GAACCCCGGTTGCCGCCGTGAAAGGGCAGTGTCCTAGGCCTCTAGACGATAGGGACTTTATGGTGGAGCTAGTCGGAATCGAACCGACGACCTCTTGCATGCCATGCAAGCGCTCTACCAACTGAGCTATAGCCCCAGACATTACGTTTACTGATGTTGTCTGAGGAGTTGTATAATAGAAAAATTCCGTTTTAATGTCAACGCAATTTATGCGCAATTTGAAGACAGTTATCAAAAGTTCATTAGAATGAAGACAACACGTTGAATATCCCATACAACCATCTACTCATCGAGTAAATTTAGACTCATACTATAACCGATCTATTACCTAAAAAACAGTAACATCCTCGTTTTTTTATTCAATGAGAATCATGATGATGGTTAGGGCTCTACTCAACCCATACACTTCTCTCACCATCTAGATCTCTCTACAATAGAAGAATAAGTGCTCTAATATACAGCTATATCATTCTAAAAAAGCAAATTAACATAGTCGTAATAACAAAAAAGCCTGTTCCTCCTATGGAGATAACTGGCTCTTAAGATTTTACAAACAAGAGAAAGGATATCCTTAATCATTGATGAATGAATTAATTCACTCTTGCTTTCTCTTTTTGCTCTTCGATCTCTTTACAGTCGATGCACAGTTCGGCGGTAGGACGTGCTTCTAAACGTCGAACACCGATCTCTACCCCACAAGTATCACAAAAACCATAATCATCTAGACCTAAACGACGAAGAGTTTTTTCAATCTTAGCTAATAACTTTCTCTCACGATCACGCGTTCTTAACTCCAAAGAGAATCCTTCTTCTTGTGTCGCTCTATCGTTAGGATCTGGAAGATTGAAAGCTTCATCTTGCATATTGTTCACGGTTTTCTCACCTTCTTGAACTAATGCTTCACGCCATCCCTCAAGTATAAACTTAAAGTGCTCGCGTTGAGCTTCATTCATATACTCCTCATCTTCTTTTATTTCATAAGGCTTAAAACCACTAAACTGTTGATTCTTCATTAAAGTTTCCTCTCTACTTCTCTTTACTAGCAAAAGTTGGATGTGATACTAATACAAACATTACATTGGAATGAGCGATCATTTCGATACCGATGATTTAGACGCTCATTCTATTACCTAATACCTTTTATAATACTTTTTATATTATTAAGTTAATCTTCTAAATAATGTCACTAAAATCGAGACAAGCACATAATTTACCTGTTACTTTTATAAAATACAACTCTAAACAACAATCTTCACTCTTTGTTGTGATAAGCAGAAACTAATTCAAAGAGTTAGCAAACCATTATGCGCTTGATCATAATGCGGTCAAAATTCTACATTAATCCTTTATAAAAAGATACTAGCTTACAAGATTATTGACTATAATCCTGAGCGAGATCTAAAGCTCTTTATATTCACCCTCATATAAATTGCCATCTTTTCCCATATCTGCTCTATTTTTCATATTATCCCCCCCTGAAAAATCGGCACCAGCTTGCATTTTCGCTCTTTGCATTTCATCATTTAGCTGACGACGAATTTTTCGAGTCTTCCACCAAAAATAGAGTCCTAAAACCGCCGTAATTCCTAATCCAATGACGAAAATAGCTAACCCAAAAAAGGCAAAGAGAACTAAAGCTCCAATGCCAATAATTGCCGCCACAATCCGTTGAAATAATGAGGCCGGCTTGCCATTAATATATAGTTGGTTACTCATATTTTTCTCCTAGCGCTAAGTTTTAAGTAAAGAGAGGATACTTTCATCGATCAACATCGACTCTTATTCAACTCTCTATGATCTTAAATGTTTCTTAAGACTTTCTTAAAAGCAGATAAACTCTCAATTGAAAAATGTCTATTAATCCCTCAATGACAGTACATCAAAAATGGTGTATAACCCCGGCTGCTCTACATTAATACTCCATTCAACAGCCTTTAACGCACCCTTTGCAAATAGCGCCCGATCAAAAGCAGTATGCTTAATTGTAATCTGCTCTTCAAGACTCGTAAAACTCACCTCATGCTCCCCAACGATTGAGCCTTGACGAGATACCGAAACCCCGATTAAATTATCTTCTCTTGCGCCATTTCCCACAGTAAATGTCGAAAAATCCTTCCCAAAAGCTGTTTTTTTCGCATCCTTAATATCTTCTAATAAGGTCACAGCTGTCCCAGAAGGACTATCTACTTTAAAACGATGATGACTTTCATGGAGATCCACATCGAAATCATCCCCTAAAGCTTTTGCCACAACCTTGACGATATAACGTTGAATCGCAGCACCAATACTCGTATTAGTCGCTAATATCACCGGCACTTTAGCAGATAATTCCCTAATTTTTTCATCAAGCGCATCCCTATCCCACCCAGTAGTGCAGATAATTAACGGTTTGGGATTTTGCAACGCTGCCTCTAGAACAGACTCCACTAATGCGGCATTTGAGAAATCAACAACAATGTCATTATCACTGAAGAGATCTTGTAATGTCACACTTGCCGCAAGTTCCTTACTATAAGAGATACCTAGCTCTAAATCTGCTTTTTTTGAAATCTCCTGACTGAGAACTTGCCCCATACGTCCACTGATACCAACAATCCCGACTTTTGTCGCCACGGCTTATTCCTCTTATGATATTTTATAAACTCGATTCCATAGCCTACCTTACTTTTTTAGAAAAATGCAATATTTTAATGGGCGATTTCTTGGCGATAATAATCTAAGAAAATATCCTCATTAAGCAAGGCGCTCATGATTAAAGAGATCTTTATTACCCATGATAATTCTGGACAATCTCCAAAATTCCGTTAATCACAAACTGTACTCCCATACAAACTAATAGAAATCCCATTATACGAGAAATTGCTTCGATTCCTTTTTGACCCAAGATCTTCATAATATTGGTAGAAAAACGCAGGCTTATCCAAAGTAATGCAGAAATCACTAGCGCGACAATTGGCGGTGCAATTAATGTTACGATCTCTGAAAGGTTGTGTTCAGAGTGAAGCGTCGAAGCACTACTCATGACTAATGCAATAGTTCCTGGCCCCGCTGTCGCCGGCATAGCTAATGGCACAAAGCTAATACTAGAGCTCGATTGAGCCATTTGCGATGTATCCCCTCCTTTAGCAGAAGAAGGGAAAAGCATCATAAAACCAATGAATGCCACAATCATTCCCCCAGCAATCCGCAAGCCAGCAATAGAGATCCCAAAGGCACTCATAATGTAGTTACCAGCATACCAGGTCACTAATAAAATCATTAAAGTATAAAAGGCACTCTGAATTGCCGTTTTATTTCGTTCCTCTTTAGACATTCCACCAGATAGCCCAAGAAACATCGCAACAGCGGTTAATGGGTTTGCCAATGGCAATAATATTACGACACCTAACGATATCGACTTTAATAAGTCCATCATAAGAACTCTCCCTTAAAAATATAGGTCATTATTACAACAGTCACTTACCAATAATGCAATGTCTAAATTTTATAAGATGAAAGTACTTTATCAGATCACTATGACTTATATTAAGGATTCACCACAGCCACTTTAAAGCCTCTAGGCGAGCGATATTAACCACCCTATCACCCCACAAAAAATGACGACAATCCAAGGTGGCAACCGCCAAAAAGCCAACAGCATAAATGCCACCAATGCTAAACTAAAATCTTTAACACTCAAAATAGCGCTTGTCCAGATCGGATCATAGAGCGCCGCGACTAAAATCCCAACCACAGCCGCATTAATCCCCATCAAGGCAGCCCTAGTTACGGCGTGATATTTTAATATCTCCCAAAAAGGTAACGCGCCAAATAGCAAAAAGAAAGAGGGGAGAAAAATCGCTATTAAAGCTATTAATCCTCCCACACATCCATAAACTCCCCCACTCATTGATGTCCCTAAAAAAGCGGCAAAAGTAAATAATGGTCCGGGAACCGCCTGCGTTGCCCCATATCCGGCTAAAAAGAGGTCTTGACTCACTAATCCCGAGGGAATCATTTCAGATTGAAGCAACGGTAATACCACATGCCCTCCCCCAAAGACGAGAGATCCTGCACGATAAAACAGATCAATCAGCGAGAATATCTGATTCGGAAAAATAACTGCAGCAAAAGGTAATAGCAAAAAGAGTCCGGCAAACAATAGCCACCAAAACACCCCTTCTCTTGTCGATATCGGTACTGGGAATTTGCTTTTTTGCGTTGATAAATCGGGCTTAAACAATAATACTCCCAATAACCCTGAAAACATTATCGCCATAATAGGTACAAAAAAAGAAGGTATTAACAACACAAAGCAAGCCGTTACAACCATCATAGTCATCCGTTTTGTATCTGGGCATAAACTTTTACCCATTCCCCAAACGGCCTGAGCTACAATGGCGACAGCCACAATCTTTAAACCTTGCAATACACCCGAAGCAATAAACCCACTATAAACCGTGATCCCTAAGGCAAATACTATAAGTATAATCGCCGAGGGTAATGTAAAACCTAACCAAGCTAAAATTGCACCGCGATATCCCGCTTTAGATAAACCTATCGCTATTCCCACCTGACTACTTGCGGGACCTGGTAAAAATTGACACAACGCAACAAGATCCGCGTAACTTTCATCACTCAACCAATGCTGTTTATCAACAAATTCCTCCCGAAAATATCCCAAATGAGCAATCGGCCCTCCAAAAGAGGTCAGCCCTAACTTTAAAAAGATTATAAACACCTTCCAAGCAGA
>JASLEF010000103.1 GCA_030151245.1 Ignatzschineria sp.
GAGCATCCCTCTGTGCCCCAGAATAAAACTGTACACTCTAAACTGGCAATAGCCCTTCTATTAGCGCTTCCTTCCATAGGACTCGCAGACCCTATTGCGTGCCAAATATCTCCCTTGGCACAATATTTAATGCCGGAAACAAGTAATAACAGAGCACAAATGATCGTTAATGCAGATCAGGGATATCTCACAGATGAAGAAGGTAAACTCGAAGGGGATGCTGAAATCCTCTATGGTAATGATCGCATTAGTAGCGATAGCTTTACCATTGATCGGGTCCATCAAATTGTGAAGTCTTCGGGCGATCATGTGCGCTATGCAACCCCTGGTGCCGTTCTTGTCGGTAGTAAAATTGTTCATCTTTTACCGAAAAATGAAACGCATCTGTCGAACGCCCAATACTACCTTAAAGCAGAACCTAACATCCAAGGTCGGGCATCACAGATTGATCATCGTGGGAATGTGCAAAATACCTTATTAAAAGATGCGACTTACTCCACTTGTGCCGTTGATAATGAGATATGGAAAATAGAAGCGAAAGATCTCGATATCAATCATGAAACAGGAAGAGCGAAAGCTTATGGGGCGACTTTTGATGTTTTAGGAATGCCTTTACTATATGCCCCTTACCTCTCTTTTCCCATTGATGGCAAGCGGCATAGCGGATTACTCTTCCCTGAAATCTCAGTGAGTAAAAGTAGCGGCTTGAATCTCTTCATTCCCTATTACTTCAACATTGCCCCTAATATGGATGCCATATTAGCGCCTGGGATTATTTTAAAACGAGGCCCTGCACTAAAAGGAAACTTTCGTTACCTCAATTCATGGCAAAGATTGAATCTTTTAGGAACTTATATTACGAAAGACCGTCGTTATGACCATAAGAAACGATGGATTATTCGTGGTGAACAAGCGTTAAACTTCAATAAAAATCTCACAGGAGATATTTTATTTCAAAATATCTCAGATGAAGATTACCTAAAAGATATTGAGGATCAAACGGGATTATTAGATGAAACAACTCTAGAGCGCCATGCCGTACTAGATTATAGAACGCCTAATTGGGCAGCAAAACTCCGTTTTCAAGACTTTATCGTGACGGATCGAGAAATTATTCAAAATAACCCCTATGGTCGTCTACCACAGCTCCTTTTTAGCGGTGACTGGAAAGTTGAAGGATTTAATCTCGGTATTGACTCTGAATTTGTTCACTTCTCTGCAAAAAACAATCATAACTTAGGGGTTGATCGACCTCGCAGCGCTACCAGAATCGATATCATGCCGAGCATTAGCTATCGATTTGAAAATTCTTGGGGATTTATTGAGCCCACAGCCCGCTTTCGTTTTACACAATATGATCTCTCTTATCCACAAGGCGTTAATCGTTCCGGTAAAAAAGATCGATTCTCAAGATCTCTACCTATTCTTAGCATTGATGCGGGGCTATTCTTAGAGAAAAATATTCATTTTGATAAGTTTTTTGGCGGCGGTGATTTTGTGCAAACCATTGAGCCACGCCTCTTCTATCTCTATGCTCCCTTTAGAAGTCAAAGTCACATTCCGATTTTCGACACCTCCGCAGTGACTTCAAGTTACTATAACCTATTTAATTATAATGACTTTTATGGAGCAGATAGACAATCGAATGCCAACCAATTAACAACGGCATTTACAACCCGGATTTTTAATGATGCGACGGGAGAAGAAAAATTCCATCTCTCAGTAGGACAGACCCAATATTTTACCAACCCCCGTATTACTTATGGCGATGATTTAAACTCAGACCACGATAAGATTCGTCGCTCCTCCCTCTTTGCACAAACAGGCATTGAAGTGATGCCAAACCTTCGCGTTGGAAGCAGTATCGAGTGGTCTCCTACAACAGATAAAACAACGCGCGCAACGTTAGATATTAACTATCGTCCTGATGATCGTAAAATGTTTAATATTGGCTACCGTTATCATCGCGGGTTGGAAAATGAAGATCCTAAAAATAGCAGCGAAATTGATCAAATCGATCTCTCCTTCTTCTGGCAACTCAATAACCGCTGGGCGGTAGCAGGTCGTTATAACTATGCCTTTAGCGAATCAAAAATGATCGATAGTCAAATTGGCGTAGAATATGGCGATTGCTGTGTGACCACAAGAGTTGCTGCGCGCTACTATCGTAATAACGTTTATGATAGCAATAAGCAATGGCGAATCTATCTCGAATTTGATTTAAGTGGTATGGGAAATGTAGGTCAAAACACCGAGAGACTTTGGGAGCAGAGTATTACAGGATTTAAATCCCGAAGTAGACGTTATTTCTAACAAGGCCTTTAACAACATTGCGCTTTAAACATCAGCCCTCTCCAATATTGGATAGGGCTTTTTAATCGCCCTTATTCCGCTTGTTTCTCTATCCTTAAAAAAGATTAAGCCCTGATAAATCAGGTGACTTTACAATAGGAAAAATCACCGGCGCCATGTAACTGACAACACGCCATACAACTTCCCTCGCCCCATACCTACAACAAAAACCGTCTCATCAGTCAATTTCCCACTAACCGCTTTATCTCTCCAAGTTTTTTCGTAAAAAAGACCAAAAATATCCTCCCCTCGCCAATCTTGATTAATAATATCTATCAATCTAAGCAATACCATAACTTTTTATCCCCGGGAATGACTCTGAAATAAGATGGGAAAAGGCTATTTTAGCCAACAATGCTATACAAACTTTTTAAAAGTAAAATTTAAACCTATTTAAATTTTAAAAAAGGGTAGCCATCTTGCTAAAAAGGTGTAAAATTCCCCGAACCTCAGAAACTAAATGGGGTTTTTTTATGGAAACGCCATTTTCCATAATTGATACAAGGGGGCAATAATTCATTTGAATTAACGCGGCTAATTTATCTCTCTTAACATGCGATCTAAAGCTGGGGGAAATAAACTTATGTTATTAAAATCTAAAGCGTTATCTCCTAACGCAATCTCTACACCTACAACACTTTCCTCACCTGCAAGACTACAAAAAACTTTAGTATTGTGGCAGCTCATTATGATTGGTCTAGCATATATGCAGCCAATGACTGTCTTTGATACTTTTGGTATTGTTAGCATGCAAACAGGAGGTCACGTTCCAACCGCCTATATCATTACACTTGTTGCAATGATGTTTACGGCGTTAAGCTATGGAAAAATGGTTCGCTATTATCCATCAGCGGGATCGGCTTATACTTATGCCCAAAAATCATTAAATCCAAATCTTGGATTCGTGATTGGTTGGTGTACGATGCTTGATTATCTCTTTAATCCGATGATCAACATCCTACTTGCGACGATTTACCTTAAAACACTTGTCAGCAGTGATATTAGCATCTGGTACTATGTGATTCCTTTAACAATCGCAATGACCTATGTCAACTATCGTGGTGTTGAGCTTGTAGCTAACGTGAATACCTTAATTGTATTCTGTCAGTTACTATTAATGGGAATCTTTATTGCCCTTGTGATTAAAGGCTTAATGGTTGACGGCGTTGGACAAGGAACGATCACGAGCACAAAACCATTCTTTACACCGGATATGCAAATCGGAGCGGTCGCAGCAGGTTCTGCAATTCTTTGTTTCTCATTCCTTGGGTTTGATGGTTTAAGCTCACTCTCGGAAGAGACAAAAGATGCAGCAAGAACCGTTCCAAAAGCAATCTTCTTAACCACATTTATCGGGGGATTAATCTTCATCGGCATGACCTACTTCATGCAGCTCTATTTCCAAGGTTACGTATTTGTAAACCCTGAAGAGAGTCAACCTGAAGTCCTTCTATACGTCGGTGAGAGATCTTTAACTAGCTTTGTCGCTGCAACATTCTTCCAATCAGTGGGATTATGGTTAGCGGTATTAGCCGTATGTGCATCAGGAATTGCCGCACATACAGGGGTTTCACGTATGATGTATGTCATGGGCCGCGATGGAGTTTTACCTCCTAAAGTATTTGGTTACATCAACCCTAAATATAAAACCCCTTCTATCAACATTGTGATTGTAGGAATTGTCTGTTTAACAGCTGGATTCTTTGACTTAAACTTCGCATTACACTTAGTTAACTTCGGTGCTTTAACCGCGTTCTTCTTCGTGAACCTTTGCGTTGTTGTTCAATACTATATTCGTGATAGCCAACGTTACACTTTTGGTCATAATATTCATTACCTACTTTTCCCAATGTTAGGAATGGCATTTATTATTTACCTCTGGTTTAACCTTGAATACACCGCACTGGTCATTGGACTGGTTTGGGGAATGATTGGGCTTATTTATCTTGCGTTTATTACCAAAGGCTTCACCCAATATCCAAAAGAGTTTATCAACCGCAATCGCAACCCTGAAATCTAAATCTCAGGTAAGCAATTTGATAATGGAAGATCAAAGATAGAGCGAAGGAGATGCGCGACAATCATTGGTAAAACACTCAATATGCTTAACATCAAGGCCTCTTACAATAGAGGCCTTTTTTTATAGCCTCTTAATAATCCTTCTCTCTTTGAGTGTGGCAAAAATTGATATTTCAATCATCTTTCATTTTGCTAAAATAGCCACAAGCACACTGAGCCGTTCATGATTAAAAATACCATTAACTATCAATACTCGATCTAAGAATTCGATCTAAAAAGTCGATATAGGAAACTTGCAAATAGCAAATCATGATCTACTACAACCTTTAGCAACAGATTTCATTCATCTGATTTTAAAACCTATCTTATGATCAATCCTCCCCCTTCTTTATCTGGAGATCCCATGGAAGATTTAGATTTACAACGCATTCACCCTTTTGAAATCATTCAATATGAGGAAGACCTTTTTGGACTCTACTTCCCTGTTGATGATCGTTATGAAATTTTCGATGATCTTGAACTAGAAAACAGCAGTGCGACCTGGGTTGATATCATTGAGTTTTATCTAGAAAATGAACTCACAGATTTGCAAGGTCAATTTAGCTATGAACCTAATGAGGAAAGCTGTGAATTACGGGGCTCTTTTGAAAATATAAAAGCCTTTGTCCTAAACTTTCGCCCCCTCTATTTTAATGACAATCAATTAACGTTACTTATTCAAGAGATGCAAGAAAATTGGTATTAGCCTATTTTAGTCCAAGATAGCCTTCAATATTAGATACCCCACATTTAACATCGATACTCAATAGTCGGTATTCGATATTCAATATTCGATATTCGGTATTCGATATTCGATATTCGGTATTCGGTATTCGGTATTCGGTATTCGGTATTCGGTATTCGGTATTCGGTATTCAGTATTCGGTATTCGGTATTCGGTATTCAGTATTCGGTATTCGGTATTCAGTATTCGGTATTCGGTATTCGGTATTCGGTATTCGGCATTCGGCATTCGGTATTCGATATTCGATATTCGGTATTCGATATTCGGTATTCTGTATTCTGTATTCGGTATTCGGTAGCCGATATTCGGTATTCGGTATTCGGTATTCGATATTCGGTATTCGATATTCGATATTCGATATTCGGTATTCAATATTCGGTATTCGGTATTCGGTATTCGGTAGTCAGTATTCGATATTCGGTATTCGGTATTCGGTAGCCGATATTCGGTATTCATTATTGAATATTGCGATGTTTATCGATATGTTGTCTCATTGAACCACTCCCTCTACTGACCCACGGCAGCCTTAAAATAGATTGTTGCCAAACCAGAATAGGTCACAACATCCCTCAAGGAGAAATATGAAATATTCTATTTTAGACTTAGCGAACATCAATCAACATGAAACGCCCAGAAATGCTTTTGATCGCGCCGTTGCACTAGCGCAACTCGGCGAAGAGAGAGGATTTAACCGCTTTTGGGTCGCGGAACATCATAACATGGTTAATATCGCAAGCTCCGCCACTGCGGTACTAATGGGTCATATTGCAGCGAATACTAAAACGATACGTATTGGCTCCGGCGGTATCATGTTACCTAACCATGCACCACTGATGGTTGCAGAGGCTTTTGGTACTTTAGAAACTCTTTTTCCTGGGAGAATTGATTTAGGTCTAGGGCGCGCACCTGGTACTGATCAAATCACTAGCCATGCACTTCGTCGCGATCCTCATCGCGCCGATCAATTTCCCAATGAGGTCATGGAGCTTCTCACTTACTTTCATCCCGAAGATAATCAGAGAATCAATGCTATTCCCGGCATGAACCTTGATATTCCAATCTGGATCTTAGGTTCTAGTCTTTTTGGCGCACAACTCGCCGCTCATTTAGGTCTACCTTACGCCTTTGCCGGCCATTTTGCACCGACACAGATGAAAGCTGCACTTCAAGTCTATCGCGAACGATTCCAACCATCACAATATCTGATGAAGCCCTACTCCATGCTCTGCCTCAATGCAGTCCTAGCAGACACTACTGAAGAAGCGCAATTCCAATTCACAACCATGCAACAAAGCTTTACCCAACTCATTCGCGATGATCGCAAACTAACCCCTCCACCGATTGAGACAATGGATAGCTACTGGAATGAACTAGAAAAACGACATGTGACATCCATGCTGAGATTATCGGCTGTCGGAGATAAGGCAACCGCGCATGACTTTATCACAAATCTTCTCTCAGAAATTGACGTCGATGAGCTAATGTTCGCAGGAGTCATTTTTGATTCTGAAAAACGACTACGCTCCTTTCAGCTCCTTAGTGAAGTCATGCAAAACCTATAGCACTTTAGTCACCATTCTTTTCTTAAAACCTGACTAGAAGAAGGTAGAGATGATAGAGATGCACTATAAGTGCCTTCTCTCCCCCCTTCTCGTCAAGCTCTATTTATGCGCGTCAATCATTCCTCTCACGGTATGCCGAGATCTATTATTTGATGATACCTACTCTTAGAATAAGACCCTTCCATAGAAGTAGAGTCGCCCCAACGGAGCTAACCTCTTAGCATGCCTAAAACAATACCTCTTTATTGAGGTAGGCTGTTATTCTCATTAATCGTGCGTTAAAACATTGATATCTTGCTCTGAAATTTTTATATCTCCAAGAGAAAGGTCACAGGACCATCATTAATCAAGGAGACCTGCATATCCGCACCAAACTCTCCCGTTTCAACTCGACTCATTTGTGTTTTCGCATATTTCACAGCATGTTCAAAAAGTGACTCTCCGAGGAGTGGTGCTGCCGCAGAGGTAAAGCTTGGACGCAAACCTCTCTTCGTATCTGCCGCCAAAGTAAACTGCGATACCAATAACAATTCACCAGCAATATCTTGAAGCGATCGGTTCATCTTTCCTTCTGCATCGCTAAATACGCGATACTTTATGAGCTTGTCAATGCCCCTCTCAACAATCGCCGGATTATCCGCAGGCTCAATCCCTACTAGCGCTAAAAGTCCCTGGCTTATCTCTCCGATAACTTCCCCACCAACCACAACATTTGCCTGTTTCACTCTCTGTAATAATATCTTCATCCGTTACACTCTCTTATTATTTCATAATCTTGATTAATCCTTGCTATGATAACAATCATCAGTAAAAAGTCGCAGGTGAAATAGATCCCTTTGTGACTTTTAACATCACAATAATCATCAAATGACTGGGGTAAACAATTAATTATGAACTATAAAGATATTCGTCATATTCGCCATTGGATTTTTGATATGGATGGTACTTTGACCTTAGCAGTCCATGATTTTGCGATGATTAAAAAGGTTCTCGAAATCCCTGAAGAAGAGGATATCCTTGTTAATTTAGATGCCCTTCCAGAAGCTGATAAAAACGCCCGTTTACAATGGCTTGCAGAATATGAGCTTAAGCTAGCAAAAGAGTCCATCCCCGCTAAAGGAGCGCCTGAACTTCTACGTTACCTCAATCAACAATCTTCTGATTTAGCTATTTTAACGCGCAACCTTCAAGACTTAGCCCTGATCACCTTAGAGGCCATTAAGGCGGATCATTACTTCGAGCAACCACTAATTTTTGGTCGAGAAAATGCAGCCCCTAAACCCTCTCCCGATGGGATCGAAAAAATTATTGAAAGATGGGGGATCTCACCACAAGAAACAGTAATTGTCGGCGACCATGAATATGATCTTGCCAGCGGGAAAAATGCCGGCATTCAAACAATCCTCGTTAATCATCAAGAGAATATTTACCCCGAACTGGCAGATTACTTTTTTCCAGATTGTATGGCACTATTAGCTTACCTTCAAAATCATTAAAAAAACGCACCATCCATTGAAAGATAATTAAGCGATTTTCAGGTTATAGATGAATTCATCTCTAAAATGTCTATAATGAGAACCTTTATTTGTGCAAAAGAGCGTGGAATCATGAAGCTACTCCTGGTAGACATTGGCAATACGACAGCGGACTTTCGTGTTTACAATACGGATAATAAAACCTTAACCCCCCTTATCAGACCCTCAAGTCAAGATCAGGTATTAAGTGATACCCCTACAATTGTGAGTAAGTTAAATGCTTTCAATATTGAATTTTCAGCAATAGTATATGTCTCTGTCGTTCCTGGACTCAATGAGCTTATTCGAGAGATTGGGAAAGAGTTTCAAGTTCCAGTATATAGTTTACGCCATGACCTCCCCGTTAACTGGGATCGCTTTAAGCTTAAAAACATTCACCTACTAGGGGCTGACTTTGTCGCGAACTTTTATGGTTTAGAAGCTACTTATGGTTTTCAAAATTGCGCGGTTGTTGCACTAGGTACAGCAACAACAACATTTGTCGTCCAAGAGGGCTACTTTATTGGTACAACTATTTCTCCAGGAATTCAATCAAGCCTAAAAGGTCTCTTTGCACAAGCGGCACTCCTGTCTGAAATGAATTACGAGCTACAAGATGCGCCGCTCGGTTTTAATACCTTTGAGTCTATTAGCATCGGCACGATTAATGGGCATTACTATATGATTCAAGGATTACTCGCAGAAATGAGAAAACAGTATCTACTTGATGAAGTGATCTTTACCGGCGGTAATTTAAACTATTACCGCCATTCTCGGCACGAGAGCGCTATTATTTTTGATGAAACTCTGATCTTTAAAGGATTGGTATACCTCTATCAACAGATGACAAAAGCACAAAGACTTCCTTGAAATATTCGTTCAACTGAAAGATTGCTTTTAAAAAAGGTAGTACATCAAAATAGAAGCTTATATCGATTCATATAGGCTCACAATAATTTTACGATTTACGACTAACAATTTATAATTTACGATTCACTAGATTCATTTTCATTCAGAAGAGGATCATAATGCTCAAAACCCCCAAATTTTGGCAATCAAAAGGAATCATCTCCACCCTACTTCTTCCCCTTGCTAAGAGTTATCAGTGGCTCTCACAGCAAGACTTAAATCATAAGAGAAAACGTGCTCAAAAACTCCCGAAAGCAACCATTGTCATCGGCAATATTAATGTCGGCGGCACAGGAAAAACTCCAGCGACTATTACTATTGCGAAAGCACTGCAGGCTCGAGGTATTAAGGTAGGCATTCTCTCTCGTGGATTTGGACGTCAAACACAAACCTTACAGATCGCCACAGAATACTCTACGGCGCAAGAGATGGGGGATGAGCCTTACCTGATCTATCAAAAAACGAATGCACCAATGGCTATTGATGCATCTCGTTATCATGCCGGTATTGCTTTACTTCAAAGCGATCCTACTATTGATTGCTTTCTCTGTGATGATGCATTACAACATCAGCAGTTAGCACGCGATATCGAAATCATTGTCGTCGGCCAACAAGGATTTGGTAATGAACGAATATTTCCAGCAGGCCCCCTTCGTGAACCTATTTCACGCCTCCATAAAGCTGACTATATTTTAAGCAACAATGCAAATATTGAAATTTTATCTACCCAAACCTCTACTCCTATTATTACCTTACATTCCGAGCTGTTAGCCCCTATTAATATCAAACTAGGACTCCAGAAATCTTTTGCAGATTTTAAAAAAGAACCCTTTACCGCAATCGCAGGTATTGCACATCCTGAAAATTTCTATAATATGCTTCGAGATAAAGGACTAGAATTTACTGTGTGTAGCTTCCCCGATCATCATCAATATACCGAAGCTGATTTAAGTCCTATTAAAACCCCTATCCTCATGACTGAAAAAGATGCTACCAAATGCGAAAATCTCACGAGAGACGACCTGTGGGCAGTGGCACTTGAAAACAAGATTTGTTCGAAATTTATTGATACACTAGTCACTAAAATTCATAATCTTAATATCAGTAATTCAAAAACTTAATCTATTTAAGCCTTGGCTTACCTAAATCCGCCTTTAAAAAAACCGATATCCCATTGATTTAATACTTAATATTGCATAAATTAAGATTTTAAGATAAACAAAAATTGATTAATTTATTCTTACCACTAAACAATAAATACGGTATTATTTAATAACTCACTAAGAACAAAATACTTTATCGGCGAAAGAGGAACCTGACGAGAAATGACACAAATAATGTTTCATACAACCACTACTTTCCCTTTAACCGATCCTATGCGCCTTATTCGTCGTCTATGTAAACATTGGGCGCATAAAATCACGACAGAATATAGTGATAATGAAGGCTCTGTTGATTTTGGTAATCAAAAACTTGCCAAGCTCTATGCCAATAACGGCACAATAACAATTAAAATTTCAACCCCCACACAGTCAGATCTAGAAACGATACAAGATGTCGTTGAGCGTCATGTTTTACGCATGATTCCCGAAGAGGAAATCTCCAAGATCGAGTGGGTGTTACCCTAATAAGGAAATAATATTAGTGAATGACACAACAAAAGATTTAGCATACTTTGCCAAATACTTTCAAAACGATGCGGAATATAGCGCCCAAAAAGAACAATATGGTCGTGCAATCCCTAGTCGTAACTTTATTTTAGAACTTCTTCAACATCATCCTAATTTAGATTTTGAAGAAGTCGCATCAATTTTCAAACTTCGCAAGCATTGGGAATTAGATGCTCTAGAAAATCGACTCAATGCCATGATTCGTCAAGGCTCTATTTTTCTAGATAAACAACAAAAAATTCAAATCATCAACCCAGATCAATCCTATATCGGTACTGTTTCAGGACATGCCGAAGGATATGGCTATCTTGATGTTCCCGGCGAATCCTCGCTCTTTATTCCGCCTCATGAGATGAAAAAAGTCTTACATGGAGACAGAGCAGAAGGAATTATCACGGGCGTCGATAATCGTGGGCGTCGCATTGTTTCGATTACTCATGTGATTGAACATGGCTTGCAGGAGCTCATTGGTCGATTTTATCGACATGACGGCATGTCAACTGTAATTCCTGAGAATCGTAAAATTACTCAAGAGTTTTTAGTAGATGATGCGGACACCTTAAAAGCGAAAAATCTCGATCTCGTACGCATTAAAATTAGCGAATATCCGGGCGAGAATCAATTAGCAAAAGCAGCGGTTACTGAAGTCTTTGGTGAAGAGATGACGGTAGATATCGAAATTATGCAAGCGATTTTAGAGCATAATATTCCTCATCAATTCTCTAAGGAGACGGAAAACGAGATCCAAGAAATCCCTGATACCGTTTTAGCGCAAGAACTATCCGGCCGTAAAGATTACCGTGATATTCCGCTTGTGACGATTGATGGAATTACCGCTCGAGATTTTGATGATGCCGTGTACTGTGAAAAATTAGATAATAGTGCTTATAAACTCTATGTCGCTATTTCAGATGTTGCTCACTACGTGCGTCGTGATACTGCCATCGACCAAGATGCTTATTTACGTTCAACATCAGTCTACTTTCCAAATCATGTTGTCCCCATGCTGCACCAAAAACTGTCTAATGGCATCTGCTCACTCAATCCTGATGTAGACCGCCTCATTATGATGGCTGAGTTAACCATTGATCAAAGTGGCGATCTCACACACTTTGAGTTCTTTGAAGGTGTCATGCGCTCCCATGCTCGTTTGACTTATGAGCTTGTGCAAGAAATCATTGATGGAGAAGGCGCCCTACGTGAAAGCTACGCAACATTAACACCACACCTTGATAATCTTTATGCGCTTTATAAAATCTTACGTCAAGCACGTAACGAACGCGGCACAATTGATTTTGACACAGTTGAAACTCTCGTTTTATACGACAATGACGGCGAGATAGATAAGATTGTTCCAGATGCCCGCTTCGACTCTCATAAAATCATTGAAGAGTGTATGATTACAGCCAATATTGCTGCTGCAAAATTTATCGAGGAATCAAAACTCTCGGCACTTTATCGTGTGCATCCGAAACCCGATAGCGCGAAACTCAAATCACTTCGTGATTTCTTAAAAGAATTTAAGTTAGGTCTATCAGGCGGAGATGAACCATCGCCAATGGACTATGCAAATACGTTAGAGGCCGCTAAAGAGTTACCGGCATTTAATATGATTCAAACAGTCATGTTGCGATCCTTAAGCCAGGCGATTTATCAACCTGAAAATGATGGTCATTTTGGTTTAGCTTTGACACATTACGCACATTTTACGGCTCCCATTCGTCGTTTTCCTGATCTTATTACCCATCGTGCTATCAAACTTATTTTACAGCAAAAGGATAAAGAACAATTTTATCCCGAAAAACATATGGTACAGATGGGAGAGCATACCTCCATGGCAGAACGCCGTGCAGATGATGCAACCCGCGATGTGATGGATTGGCTAAAAGCAAAATACCTAGAGAGATTTATTGGTGATGAGTTTAACGGAAAGATCACCAGCATCACAAGTTTTGGAATGTTTGTAGAGCTTGAAAATATCTTTATCGAAGGCTTAGTCCATATCTCCCAACTGCAAGGAGACTACTTTATCTACGATGATACTCGTCATCGTCTCATTGGTGAAAGAACACGTCAACAATATCGCTTAAGTGATCCTGTTCGTGTAAAAGTAGTCGAATCTAATCCTGAAACAAAACATATCGACTTTGAGCTCATCTCCCCTGTTGTCGAGGGAGGCGTTGATAAGAAGAATGCAGGAGAACGCCCCGTTCCGAAAAGATCCCAAGGCAAACAATCTCGTGATTCAGATAAGAAGAGCCGTCCTAAAAAGACAGGTAAAATCAACCGTGATGATACCTCAAAAAAAGCATCCAAGAAAAAACGTAAAAAATCTAAACGCTAACTGAACTACGATATAATAGTCATCAGCGGATTTGATGAAACCATAAAAGTCATCGCATGAAGCGGTGACTTTTTATTTCTTCTTCTCTATTATTTTCGTCATTCTGATATCACCCGTTAGCCACTTTCTGATCATGACCGAACAAGCTCGTAACATCATACATGTCGATATGGATGCATTCTATGCCTCTGTCGAGCAGCACGATCATCCCGAGTACCGAGGTAAACCTTTAGTCGTCGGATTCTCTGAAGGCCGAGGGGTTATTGCTGCTGCTAGTTATGAGGCGCGAAAATATGGCATTCATTCTGCAATTCCGACCAAAAAAGCCTTAGAACTCTGCCCACACCTTATTTTTGCAGCACCGAGATTCTCTCGCTATCGAGAGGTTTCTCAAGCCATTCGTAAAATATTTTATGAATATACTCCTTTAGTAGAACCCCTCTCTTTAGATGAAGCCTTCCTAGATGTGACAAATAACCTTAAAGAGATAAAAGACCCTCAAGAAATTGCCCTAGATATTAAAGAAAAAATTTTCAATACCTTAGGTTTAACAGCTTCTGCCGGCATCTCTTATAATAAGTTTTTGGCTAAAATCGCTTCCGACGTCAATAAACCGAATGGACTATTTATCATTACAGAGGCAACAGCGCCTGAATTCTTAAAAACATTACCTATCGAAGATTTTTTTGGTGTCGGAAAAGTGACCGCAAAAAAAATGCATGGCCTCGGGATCAAAACCGGTTTGGAACTCTTACAAACACCCCAAGAGCTTTTAATTCAACATTTTGGAAAAGCAGGTAAAAGTTACTACAACTACGCTCGAGGTATTGATCATCGTGCCGTTGACCCCTTTCAGCCACAGAAATCTTTAGGTGTAGAAGAGACTTTTTTTGATGATTTAACCTTAAAAGAAGAGGTCATTGAAGAGCTTGAAATTGTTGCTAAAGAGCTAATTTCAAGATCCATTAATAGCCAGTTTTTAGGACGCAATTGTACATTAAAAATACGCTACAAAGACTTTACTCAAATTTCCCGGAGTCAAACAACCCACTTTCCTTTAGGACATAATCTCAATGAATTATGGCAAGTGACCTTATCACTACTCGAACAGATTGATTTAAATCCACAAAAAGGGATTCGCCTTATCGGCTTATCTATAGCCAATATTGATCTCGATAAAGAAGCACTTAATAATGAGCTAAACCAACTACAAATTCCTTTGATCCTAACTTAATTGATCCACTCTTCCGCTAATGCCTCTCTCCACCACTTTAATGCCAAGCCTTCATCATGGGTACGCCATGCAAGATAAAGCGTCTCTTCTTTATGAGCCTCTGCTACCGGCAGTTCTACCAACTCACCGCTCTTAAGCTCATGTCTAACGGCATATTTAGGCAAAAAACCATGACCAATGCCTCGTTTTTGTAATAAAATTTTATCCTCTAACGAATTGACCGTAATACGCTTTTGACCTTCAAAGACCCCCACAGTTCGTAATGGCATATAACGTGCGCTATCAGCGACAATAATGGCGGTATGATCCAGAAGATCACACTTCACTAAAGGCTCATCTTTTTGAGCTAAAGGATGATAAGGCGCAACACAAAAGACAAAAGGAATGACACCAATCGGGTAAGTACTATATCCACCACCAGAAGGTCCCTCTCCGACAGCTACAATAATATCTGCTCGGAACTTCATTAAAGCCTCCCATGCCCCCATCATCACTTCCCTTGAAATATTCACCTCTGTAGCCACAGTTGACGCTTGAAAACGCTTCAACAAAGTTGCCATCCGCTCCATCGGGAAAATCGCATCCACAGCAATGTTGAGCGAAACCTCAACACCACTTGCCATCTTATTTAGTCTCGTTTCAAGGTCCGTTACCGCAGTTAATAGTGTTCTCCCCTCCTCTAACAATACTGCGCCTAGATCCGTTAAAATGACATGAGGACCATTTCTTTCAAAAAATTTAAATCCCATCTGCTCTTCAATTTTTGCCACACTATAGGAGATTGTTGAAGGGGCTTTATGCAAAATCTCTGACGCTTTCGAAAATGAACCACTTTTGGCAATGGTATCTATAATTTTGATCGCTTCTAAAGTTAATTTCATCTCACTGATACCTCTTACATCATTCCTAAAACTCTAACATTCGAAATTATCGAATATAGAGTACAGATAATTTCAATATTACTCGCTATTACTTCTCTATAATAATGGATAGCAAGGTGATTTTATCACATCATCAATATTTGATTTTATACAAGATAGAATAAACACCGACTTTTAATATCTTCAAATGAGGAGGTTCTCATGATCCAAATACGTAAAGCTCATGAACGAGGTCATGCCGATCATGGCTGGCTCAATTCATGGCATACATTCTCATTCTCTAATTATTTCGATCCTCAAGAGATCGGTTTCTCTGACCTGTTAGTCATTAATGATGATACCGTTGCACCTGGGAGAGGTTTTGGCGCTCATCCTCACGATAATATGGAGATCTTTAGCTATGTTTTAGCAGGCGAACTTAGCCATCAGGACTCTATGGGGAATGGTTCAACCATTATTCCTGGTGATATTCAACTCATGAGTGCTGGCACAGGAATCGTCCATAGTGAGATGAATGGCTCTAACAAAACACCTGTTCATTTTTTGCAAATCTGGGTAATGCCAAATGTGAAGCAAAAAAAACCTCATTATCAGCAAATCCATATTAGTACAGCTGAAAAACAGGGAAAACTTCGTTTAATCATCTCTCCTGATGGCCAGCAAGATTCCCTATCAATTCGTCAAGATACCAAAATCTATGCAGGGTTATTTACCCAAGATGAAGAAGCCATGTTTACCGCTGACCCCCATCGCTACTATTATCTACATGTCGCCAGTGGCAGCATCAATCTCAATGGCAAAACTTTTCATGCCGGTGATGGTGCAAGAATTCGACAAGAATCGTTGTTACATTTTTCAAAAGGTGTAGAGGCAGAAATTCTTCTCTTTGACCTTCGCCCTCATGAAAAACCGATAAGAGTGTGACCCTAACCTTTTCGATAAAATCGTCACTATCCATATTCAGTCAACGAAAACTTGATCATCAAAAAAGCGATCTTTTATAGATCGCTTTCCATTTTTTAATTTTTTAACAGTCATTTTGATATCTTGCTTCAAGACCCAATATTGTGCTATTTAATAGTTTATGCAACACCTACAGCACAATCAATTAGCCCATCAAATAATTCTATTACTATCCCTGTTACTGTTACTATCTCTATAACTACTTTAGTAATCATTACCACTTACAGAAACAACTAATTAACAATGACGCTGTAGAAAATATTCAATAATCATCAAGAATATTTCTGATTAGAGGGTACAAGCACCGCCCACACAACCAACATCTTCCACCTCTTCAGGCTCTGAAGCATCAATTGGATTCTCCGAATTACGAGCAACCCCTTCGTATAGGTTATCTAAATCAAATGTTAAATCATCTAACTCATCACTCATTTTCAAAACTCCTTCTAACAAATAGGTCTCTATTATATAAAATAATGCCGACAATATTTCGACATTGACTAATTTTCATGAAAATATTCTACAACAGCTCTCTTATAAAGATAAGTTCAGCGACTTCACTAACAGCTTCATTAATAACTTTATTTTAAGAAAATGCACCATTAATGCTTGCATTCTCCTCCCCTCTTGCGACAGGATAGACTCCATAGACAATCGCTAATGCGGTTAATACCAATAAGTACCAAGAAATAATTTTTTGAGGTGACACCATCTGCCAGATATTTATTTGATGAGGGTAAGTCCAAATCGTATAAAAAGTGCCTATATTCTCAGCAACCCACAACAATCCACCGATTGATATTAATACCATCAAAAAAGGAAGCTTTAATAAGCCTACAGTCAGATCAAAAGTAATGGTTGTCCGCCAAAAAATCAACATACTTAACCCCAGAATCAACCAACGTAAATCCCAAATATAGTGGTGACTCATGAAGTTAATATATGCTAACAATGCCGTCAATAAGATCCAAGGATAACTAGGGAAATTCACAAAAGTACAGTGAAAGTTTCGCTGAAATCGGAGGATATAGGAGCCTACAGAAGCATACATAAACCCGGTAAACAGTGGAACGCCATAAAGATAGAGTACTCCCGCTTGAGAGTAACTCCAAGAGCCCATTTTAGTCTTAAATATCTCCATCGTCATTCCTAAAAAATGAAAAATAAAGATCATTGCCGACTCTCGAAGTGTCTCAACTTTGAATAATATAAACAATATTTGAATCACTAATGCCGCAATAGCTAAAAAATCATAGCGACTCATCACGGCATCAACAGGATAAAAAAGCGCTGTCGTGGCAATTAATAGTAATAAAGAGATTCCAAAGATACAGCTATTTAATTGCTTATAGCTAAAATCAAGAATCCCTATAAATATTTTTTTCATTGCTAAATTCTACCCCAAATCAACAAGATCATCTACCTGTAAAGATCATCTTAGAGCCAGCCGCTATCCCTTTCTCATAGATAGAACATATCTAATAAAATTCCAGCAAATATTGTATGCTAGAGAGATCTATCGTATCTACTAAGAAAAAAAGGGAGTTTAAATATGCAAGATCAAGATATTAGAACCATTGTTGTTGCTGGAGGTTGTTTCTGGGGCGTTGAAGAGTACTACAAACGTCTAAAAGGCGTTATTTCAACCAAAGTGGGCTATGCACAAGGCATCACAGAGTCCCCAACCTATGAAGCCGTTTGTACAATGGAAACAGATCATGCAGAAGTTGTTGAAGTCACTTATGATGCCAATGTGATCACGCTTGAAAATATTTTAGAGCATCTTTTTCGTATGATTGACCCCCTCTCCATGAACCAACAAGGCGGAGATGTCGGAACACAGTATCGAACTGGTGTTTACTATCAGGACTCGCAAGACCTCCCCATCATTAAAGCTTTCTTTAACCAAGAACAACAAGCCTATTCAGCGCCGATTGCCGTAGAAGTTGAACCCTTAAAAATATTTTGGCAAGCAGAAACGATGCATCAAGATTATCTTTCTAAAAATCCTCAAGGTTATTGTCATATCAATTTTGCACTCATTAAGCCGAGAGAACTGAAGTAGTTTCATCTCGTTAAAAAACTGATCGACAAAATTACCTGATCAATGTCAGGTAATCTTAACTTATCTCCCCGACCGTCTGTTTTTTGCGTTAACATTACCAAGGTCATCATTAAATACAGTCAGTTAAGCCTTGCTCAATATTACCATAATTATAAAAATAAAGAGTATCCTTAACCAATAGTGAGGGGTTATGAAACAGAGAGTTAGCGATCAAAGTCTTATCTCTTTTTACCAAAAAATAAGCCAATATACTTCATTCAAAGAGATTAAGTGTTTCAAGTCTCAAAAGGGCTTGTCACTGAATGCAGAATTATTCCCTGATAAAGATCTTTATGACTTTATTGATAGCAATATTCACAACCTAAAATCGGTGGGGGTTGAAGGTTTATTGCAATATCGTATGCATATTTATCAATATAAATCGATTGAAACAATTCCGATATTAAAAAAACTAGAACTCAATTTTGAAATTATTGAAAATTTGGGATCCATTGCCAAAGTACAACAAGCTGTCATCAATCTCATTGATTACGCTATTTATAGTATTGCGACTCACGATACCTCTCATGAAGCCATTAATCAGATTCGCGAATATATCTTTACCCTAGAAGATTACTGCCTTCAGATTGAACATACTAAAGAACTCAGAGAACAGTGCCAAGCCGGCAGTGAATCAACACCTGATGCTTTACAAGTCAAACTAGAGGAAGATTTACAGAAGATGCAATGTTATCTAAAGCAGATTCAAGCCATTAATGATTATATCCTTCAAGCAATGCGCAAAGCATCATAAGCCTCTGAAAGGAACTAAAAACAGCTATCGATAGCTTCTAGAGCGGAAATAAAACCAAAAATATATCCCTTTTCGAATCAAAAAAATCCCTCAGCATCTTCCAATATGCTGAGGGATTTTAGATGTAAATAGCTCTCTAGATATCAATAATAGATCACAAGATCTATTAGTCACGCACACGCATATGTGGAAATAAGAGAACATCACGGATAGAAGGTGCATCTGTAAAGATCATCACTAAACGATCTATTCCTATCCCTTCTCCCGCTGTTGGCGGCATACCATACTCAAGCGCAGTCACAAACTCTTTATCATAGTGCATCGCTTCATCATCACCTGAATCTTTATCTTCTACCTGTGCAATAAAACGATCATGTTGATCTTCTGCATCATTAAGCTCCGAATAACCATTACCGACTTCGCGTCCGCCGATAAAATACTCAAAACGATCAGTAATCAGTGGATTCTCATCATTTTTACGCGCAAGCGGAGAAACCGCTAAAGGATAACCCGTAATAAAAGTTGGCTGCAAAAGACTCTCTTCCACTTTCTCATCGAATATTTCCATCAAGATTTTACCCCAGCAATCATTCACCTTATCATATTTAATATGGAAGTGATCTGCCAGCGCAGCAACGCCTTCACGAGTATCAAGATCATAATCTTTCGCCTCAGGGCAATGTTTTACAATGGACTCTTGAACCGTCATACGCTCAGCAGGTTTGCTAAAATCAATGGTGTAACCTTGATATTCAACCTTCGGATTTCCATCATTCACGCTCAACGCAATTTCCTGCATCATCGCATCGGTCATATCCATCATATCTTTATAATCTGCATAAGCCCAATACCACTCCATCATTGTAAATTCTGGATTGTGACGCGTTGAAACCCCTTCATTACGGAAATTGCGGTTAATTTCATAAACACGCTCCATCCCACCGACGACAAGACGTTTTAAGTAGAGCTCAGGAGCAATACGGAGATAGAACTCCATATCTAAAGCATTATGATGCGTCACAAATGGTTTCGCATTCGCCCCACCCGGAATCGAGTGCATCATTGGAGTTTCAACCTCTTCAAAGCGACGAGCATCCATAAAGGTACGAATCGTGCGGAGAATCAGGTTGCGTTTACGGAAAGTTTCACGAGATTCTTGATTCATAATGAGATCAAGATAACGCTGGCGATAACGCGCCTCCACATCCGTCAAACCATGAAACTTATCTGGCAATGGACGAAGTGATTTCGTCAATAACGTTAAAGTATTCGCTCGTACTGTCAGTTCCCCTTTATCAGAACGAGATACCTCCCCTTCCACAGCAATAATGTCACCAATATCCCATGTCGCAAACTCATCAAATGCTTCTTGCCCTAAAAGCCCGATATTCGCAAAAATTTGAATATCCCCAGTTTGGTCACGAAGACTCGCAAATCCACCCTTACCAAAGAGACGTTTGGCAACAATACGACCTGCCATCTTCACAATTTTTCCCTTCTCCTTCAGCGCATCGCGATCGAGACCTTCCATCTGTTTATGGAGCGCCTTTGCATCGGTATCTTTTCTAAAGTTATTTGGGAATGCTACCGTCTTCTCTTCACGAATCTTCGCGAGTTTTTCACGGCGCTCTGTAATAAGATGATTTTCAGTTTGATCGTGATCGTTCACTACAGTCTCTTTTGTCATTATGTTTTCTACTTCAAATAATGGTAAACATATTTAGAGCATTTATTAAAATTAAAACTTAATGCAGGCTCACTTTATAACGCCCTTCGTGCATTAACGATTAATAGCTCTACCCCAAGATTTATTGAGATTCTAAAATTTGGCACTGTCGCCTATTTTTAACATCTAATAAAATCATAAAATCCCGGAGATCACTCCCCGAGATTTTCTTCGCAAAATAGCGAATTAATCAACCTGCTATTATCCACTATTTTGCAATAAATTACCTTAAAAGCTTTAATTAATTTTCGAATAAGAGATCCCTTACAACATCCGAGCTCTTTTTCAATAAACTATACGAGCCATGCGCTCAATTAACGAGAATAGTTCGGTGCTTCTTTAGTGATTGTGACATCATGAACATGAGATTCACTCATTCCAGCACTGGTAATCTCCACAAATTGCGGCTTAGTATTCATTTCTGCAATCGTACCACAGCCAACATAGCCCATACCTGCTCGAATTCCACCCATTAATTGGTGAATAATCGGTGAAGCAGAACCTTTATAGGCAACGCGTCCCTCAATCCCTTCAGGTACTAACTTATCTGCGCTAGATCCCTCTTGGAAATAACGATCTGAAGATCCTGCGCTCATAGCACCTAAGGATCCCATTCCACGGTATGATTTATAGGCACGACCTTGGTAAAACTCAATTTCACCTGGTGACTCATCTGTTCCTGCTAAGATGGAACCTACCATGATTGAGTTTGCACCCGCCGCTAAGGCTTTCACCATATCTCCAGAATAACGGATCCCGCCATCAGCAATCACCGGAACGCCTGTACCACGTAGTGCTGCAGCAACATTTGCAATGGCACTCACTTGCGGGAAACCGATCCCTGCAATAATACGGGTGGTACAGATTGAACCTGGACCAATTCCTACTTTAACACCATCTGTTCCTGCTGCTAAAAGCGCTTTTGCTGCTTCTGCCGTTGCGATATTACCACTAATCACTTGAAGATCAGGATAGGTCTGTTTTACCCAACGAACACGATCGATCACCCCTTTTGAGTGACCATGCGCCGTATCTACGATAATCACATCAACCCCAACATCAACGAGTTGTTCAATACGCTCTTCAGTCCCGGCACCTGCCCCGACTGCTGCACCACAAATTAAACGCTCTTCATCATCCATAACTGCGTTAGGATTTTTATCCGTATGAGAAAGGTCTTTAACCGTAATTAAACCACGAAGCTCATTCTTATCATTCACCACAACTAAACGCTCTAAGCGATGAGTACGTAAACGTTCAATGATCTCTTCGCGGGTTGCCCCTTCATGGATAGTAATAAGGCGATCACGGTTCGTCATCGCCTTAGTAATATTTTGTGTTAAATCCGTTTGGAATCGTAAGTCACGCGTCGTGATAATCCCAGCAACTTTTCCATCAGTACTTAATACCGGTACACTAGAAATATTGCGTCCACGCATAATATTACGAACTTCTTCAAGCGTCACTTCCGTCGTAACAGTAATGGGATCAGTCAATACGCCACTTTCAAAGTTTTTTACTTTACGAACTTGTCTTGCTTGTTCTGCTGGCGTTAGGTTCTTATGGATAATACCGATACCACCTTGCTGCGCTAATGCAACGGCCATTTTACTCTCAGTCACCGTATCCATTGCTGCAGAAAGAAGCGGAATGTTCAACGCTATTTTCTGTGTTAATTGCGTCCTCAATGACACATCTCGTGGAAGAACTTCTGAGTAATCAGGTACTAATAATACGTCATCAAAGGTTAAACCTTTTTCCATAATTCTAAGCATAGTGTCTCTCTCCAGAACGCCAATTTAAAAAGTGGCTTATTCTAACACAAAAAAAGCA
>JASLEF010000104.1 GCA_030151245.1 Ignatzschineria sp.
TTTCTTTAAATTCGCACAAAAAAACCTTTAACCACAGCTCAAGAGAATGCCTTAAATTAAAG
Organism: Ignatzschineria sp.; assembly: GCA_030151245.1. Classification (GTDB taxonomy): domain Bacteria; phylum Pseudomonadota; class Gammaproteobacteria; order Cardiobacteriales; family Wohlfahrtiimonadaceae; genus Ignatzschineria. The sequence continues at coordinate 63 of JASLEF010000104.1, forward strand.
ACTATCGGATAAACAGCATTATCAATGGAAATATTATATTCTTCACTTCGGTCATCCTGCTTTAATTTTAAAAAAAATATCTCAGCTGCGGAATAAAAACCTTCTGCATGCTCCCTATTGTTAGATATTAACAATGAATTTCCCAAGGAAGCCCTAAAAGAACTTTCCCCCTCGAACTCCTTTTCTTGAAGTTCATTAAAATAATCTATCCCATTACTTTTTTCTGTCATGGACGTACCTTTTTCTAGAATATTTATCCAGCCTATCACTTTTCACATCAATCATTTAATTTGACTATTAAAGCATTATTACCCATCGGCATAACTTTTCAAGCTTAGGTTTGTTGGGGCGTTAAAAAAGCCCACCGGAGTGGGCTTTTGCATTCAAAATTAATTTTTTTATTTATTTTTGACGAAATTCTCGTAGTATTTTTCTTCGAGATCATTTGATAAATAATGTAACTTAGTAAGAATGTCATAATGAATATTATGATCTAATTTTAAAGCATCAGCGTTAGCATTAGAATATTGATGGTTCATAGTTATCGACTGTTTAAATTCAGTAAACTTCCCCGTAGCCCCCTCAAATACAGGATGGCATGTCGATAAAAGCGTAAATTCATTACTAAACATTTCTACCAAAAACCTTAGATTAGTAAGCTTAAGTCCTTTTTCACCAGTTTCATCAGGAGCTAACGTAAACACGTCAGCTGATAAAATTCTAAGCTCTTTTGCAAGATTTAAAACAGAATCAACCTTTCCTCTAGCATCTTGAATTAGCTCTTTATTTTTATCTCTTTTTTGGGTTAAATGATGCACAAACCACCACCCTAAAATAATAAGTATTGCCGGCAATCCAATTTTTACTACATCAAGAATCATATTCTAATCAGGCTCCGTGCTATACGTTTTTTGTACTGCTTACTAGCTCATCTTGAGCCTCTTCGATGTATTTCCATATCTCCACTGAGTCTGTAGGGTGTTTGCTTTCTATTTCAAGTTTTTCCCTCAAAACAGATATATCAACCCCGCTTCTTACCGCCCCACCAAACAACTCTTCCTTAAATGATGAGCCTAGCCCTATAGTACCAATTAAAGATACAATAACTTTTGAGATATTCTTGTCATTTAACTTAGGGATTAAAAATTCATCCCGAAAGCGTTCACCACTATATTCACCATCTGAACGAAATCTACCACCAGCCCAAGGCGATAATTCAGTAGCAATTACTAATTTCACAGTAGTATTCTCCATACGTATAATCTTACCATTCACAAATTAAAAGACCACAATACTATAGTGGATTTTGAACTCTTCTCAAACGCAGATAAAGTAGTCGATACTTCCTTATTCTGTGACTTTTTCTCGTATTCATAACCAGCGCTATGACTCAAAACAGTTAACCATCCATTATCCGAGTTATCCACGACCTTCATCATATCATGAAATCCTTTTCCTCTATGTTTTTCTCCAGTTCTAGTAGATCGATACTGGATAGCCTGATCTAAAGCTTCAGCGTGCTGCTCACCAATAGTATTCAAGCTTAATATTTTATCAAGAAAACTTCGCTCCTCTACCTTTCGAATGAATGAATTATAAACCCCTATCCCAAGATCACAAATCGCCAATGATATTTTATTTTCTGCTAAGTTGACGGTGTAAAATAAAGACCATTTATGGCTTGGGTGTCGCTCACTGAGCGTAATATTATCTATATCCTCATAAGCATGGTGTATTGTGTTAACAATTGCCTCCTTGATTCCTTCAAAGGTTATATCTAGATTTGGCAGTTTCTCATAAAGCTCAATAAGCCCAGGATGATCTTGCAAGTCATCGACTTTATTTCCCTGCATAAATCCCCATTTAGTGACATGAGGAGAGCTTATCTTTCTTAAAGCTTTCTTGTTAAACCAATCAAACAGCCCAACATGTTTAAATAATTGATATACCACAAGATCTTTTGGAGGAATCCATTGAATAAAAGATTTTATATGAGGATTATCTATAATTTTTTTCATCTCAGCCAAAAACCAAATAGTGCCACTTGGATATAGCGTTTTAGTGTTTTCAAAAATTATTTTTATTTTATTCCCCTCAAGGAGGTTTTTTTTGATGTCATCAATAAACTCTATTAAAGAATTTCTGACACTGCCCTCCCGTTCAATTGAGAATACTTTTGGTGCATAAATCTCTACCTTTTTCCTATAATCAGGTATTTTTTTAGGATGCTTTACCTTCCAGTGACGAGAGTATCTTTTTACCTTCTTTCTAGTACGGTAACTCATTAGCTTAAGAGTTTTATTCCTATCTTTTATATACTTCACCAATTATCCTCAACAATCAAACACACATACAAAACTATTACGAAATACTAAACCCTAATATCATAATACTTGGATTAGTATTTCTTTCAATTTTTAAAAGTCTTGTCCTTCTCCTTAAGGTGGCGCTCTCAATAATTTCACTTAGATAATTCTACATTAAAAAAGGGACTCCGAAGAATCCCTTATTTTTCTGATATCGCCTCAAGATAAAGCGAATCGAGTATTTTTAAAGCCTGAATATCGTCTCTAGTTGCTTCAATGCTCATTACTCGAAAATAAGCATCTATTGAGTCATACGAGATTGGGTTAACTCCAAACCCACCACTACTACGAGCCTGATTTAAGTCGATAAACCATGTCCATACATGCTGATAGTAGAGAGGAATTTCAGGAATATCTATTAGATCTCCTACATCACTATCAACCTGTTTGGCAGTAGCCGAAACCTGCTGAAAGAGAGTTTCTTTACTCTCCCCAACAGGTCTAAAATAGAACTCTATGCAGGATTTTGCTTCGCTTCTGAGTTCTTGTAAAAAAAACTATCGTCTGCCGCTTGAGCTGATACTTGCTCTCTCAAGAAGATGAAGTTTTCCATTAAAAGACGAATGTTCTTGGAGGTAGAAACGACCTTATTACCATCTAATTCAAAGCCGAGCGTGTTATCCTCTTCCTCAATGGTAAAGCCTTCAATTGCATCAATAATCACACAACAAATATCAATATCTGCCTTAGTAGCTCGCTCGATACTCCCTGCCCCTTGATTTTTACGCTTAGTGACACGATCAATCTCTTTAAGGACTTCACTTGATTTAACCGACTTGAGGAAGATCTTAGCATCCATCTCCTCACCACTTGGGTAATACGGTGTATAAGGCTTTGAGTCGCTAAGCTTATCTTTACTGTAATTCATTAAATTCATTGCCTTAATCTCCTAAACTTGCTGGAATTGTGATTTGCTCTGGACCTTCGTTAATGACGAGACTCATACTTGCTGTGACGATTCCTTTAAGTTGAAGTCCAAAGTTATGCGAATCTACATACGCAATAAATTCTTCGCCGCCACCTTCGTTGGACTCCCATCGCATATAGCGGTTATCGCCCTTTTCTGCTGCCTTTCGAACTGCCACATAGGCGCTATCCTCATCTGAGGAGTAAAGCATTGGAAGGGTTCCTGTGCTTTCACCAGGAAAGCCCTTTTTAGATTTTGGCTTGTCATCACAAATTGTTGTTTCATCTGACTTATCAGCCGCTGCCACCTGAATATCTAATCCAGTCGCTCCGCATGCGATTTGGATAAGCTCTGAATCTTCCGGCTTATCTACTAGATTATTGCAAGTGGTTTTACTGATAAACAGTTTTGATTTTGCTACTAAAGTTGAACTCATATTCACTCCTAAACTTTTCTATTAAACTTAAAATAAATTGATACTGCGGTCATATACTTACCACTTGATTTGATGCTTGGGGATACTTCTACTGGCTCGAATATCTCTGCGCCTTTGATCTTGTCGCCAATGCTGAATAGATTTGAGAACTCTTCGACTAGCCGATCTGATCGTCTTGCTGATTCGCCCTCTTTCATGTAGAAATTCACTTGAAAGATTGCCTGATGCTCTTGATGAGTCATCGTGACAACATGGGGTTTAATCGGAAGCGTATAACACTCTAAATACTCGCCTTTACCTGAGTAATGCACGTTTTCATAACTCACGCTAAGATTATGTTTCTCAGCAAAATCACGAACTTTGATCTCGAAGGCTTGCTTGACATCACTTAAACTCATTGATTACCTCTTGAATAGCTATGCGAGCGAACCCTTTAGGCGCTTGCTTGGAATAACCGTCAATCGTTTTACCCGTTCCTTTTTTAGGAGGATTTGGATAAAGACCGAACTCCACAACTTTGGCATGAGGGGCGCTTGATACGACTTGGAATGAATAAGGATTCTCTTCGATTAAATCCCAAGAACCTTTCAATCCGCCTGCAGCTCCTCGATCAACTGGCACTTTCTGCTCAATCTTCGACTTTAAAAGCAAAGCCGCTTCTCTAACTTCACTTTCAACCTCTAAAAGGATTTCCTTTTTCGCCGCTTCAATCCTTTCTTTGATTCCCATTAAACCCTCCTTACGTGAGCCTTATAGAGAACAATCGTTGATGCCGGCTGAATTGGATTAGGGTTCTCTACTTTCCACTCTTCGCCGTTAACAGTGACAATAGAGCCTTCCGTTAATTGCAAAGAAGGCATTGCCAAAAGGATCTTATCGCCTGTTTCGATTAGATTGTTCTGATCACTATCGCGAAGATTAAAGTTAGTGATTACTGCAAACCCTTTTGTTTCAAGCTTTGTTGAACTTGATCCTATTTCAGGGTCGTAATCGCCTTCAATCTCTAAAATAGCGGAACATTCAACGCCAAACTCAGGGATTACATCGCTAACAATTGCGAGTATTTCGTCATAATCAAAAGTCATCGGTACACCTTGAAGCTAATTCCATTCGATTGAACAAGAAGCCCTTTAAGCATCTTAGTAATGCGGTCAATGCCATCTGAATAAGCAGAACCGCTATCAGGCGTGTAGTTAATTTCGATCACATCGACTTTTACCCGATCTTTATCGCGAGTTTTACCGATAACAAGCTCATTCATCGCCGCAACTTCACAAGTCGCATTAACAAGCTGATTTGGAACTTCTCCGCTTTCTTTTGCTTTGAGGTTCAAATCGTTTTTAAACTCGAAATTGATGTCGATAAAGTCTGTTGCTGATACTAATCGTTGATTCTTCTGCTCATCACTAAGCATTGACCACATAAGAGCTGATTGGCGCTTCCCGTGATACTCATTTGCATAATCAAGCGTTGCGTAACTATCCATACTTTCTCCTAAGAAAAAGGGGCTGTTACGCCCCGTTGTTTATTCGATAACCTCTCCACCCTCAACTTCACCTTTAAGCGTTATTAAGAGCTGATTGAATGCCGTCACGACATCTGCGACCTTGGCACCCTCTGGAAGATATTCGAGTGATTTCAACAAATCAAAATCAATGCCGGAAGTTGTAGAATCAAGCTCTCCCTGAACTTCTAACGCTTGATTTTGAGCTGTTGTATTATCTGCAACAACTTGCGCCAATTGATCTACTCGCTCATGAGCGGATTCAATGCCATCTTCAATGCGATTAAAGTCCGAAGCACCAGGGCGATCACCTTTCGCCCAAGTGCGTTTTTCAAATTGTGTTTCTTGTGTTTTTTCTTTTGTCATGTTTATTTGCCTCATTAAAAAAGGCGACCGAAGCCGCCTTAAATTTAAAATTGATTGGATTAGTCGCCTAAACCGCCATCTAGGCTTGTATCTTCTAAAGCATCCGCCACGATTAAAAGAACACCAGCAGTATCCTTGTTAGATGTTGCGTGCTTCTTCCAGTTTTCAGGTGTTGCGAGTGCAGCATCAGTCGGTGAAGCGCCTTTTGTCGTATCCCATGAGTAACCAAGAATACCGGCGTTATAGGACCACTCAGCCTGATAAGCGTATTGGATATTCTCCTTACCCGTTGTTGCTACAAGCTCTGCGTTAAAGTCGTTGTTATCAGCAACTGCAATCGCTTGTTCAACTAATCCCAATACGTTATACGTACCATCTTCTTGGGATTTGATCAGTGCGTCTGAATCCGTGACTACAAGCAATTTACCAAAAGGATCTCGTGATACGTTTACATTGTCGTACGAGAATAAGTGCTCGCCGTTCGTAAGCGCATTATCGTAAAGCGCATGAGTTACAGATGAATGCATTACCCAAGCGCGGAGAGAGTTAGATCGATCGCCAAACTTTGAAGATGCTTTATTTAATGCTCTAAACGATGCTTTCTCGGTTGATAAATCCGTTACTACATCTTTGTTATTAGTAAGCGCTGCAACCGCACAAGCCAACGCCGCATTAAGCATATCCGCTAAGCGAGCTTTTGCTAACTGCTCCCCAATCGTTAAAGCTGCTAATGCTGGATTTTGTTTAACCCACTCATATTGCGCCTTCTCAAACTCAATTGGGGGCGTACCTGCCGCAACCTTTACAGCAACCTCTAAAAGCTGTTTTAAGCGAGTAGCTTGTACGGTGTCCTGACCATTCACGTTACGGCGGCGTACTAGACCTGAAATCTGCTTAAATGACGCCTTAATACTAAAGTCGCCTTGTGACGGCTCATTAACTAGCTCAATCGCATAGCCTGATGCCTCATTGAATTTTGCAATGTCCTGATCGACTGTTTCAGTCATGGTTGTGTAGACTTGCTTGTTAAACTTCTCTAAATCGAATGCCATATTTTATATTTCCTTTATTAAATGCTTTCTAAGTAAGCGATGCGTTCTGCTTCGGTTGTACACTCTGATAGAGATTTAGGCGCATTAGATCCGCCTTTATGACTATTGTTAGTGCCACCGCCCTGATTGCCGCTTGATTTTAGGATCTGATCCTTGTTTGGATATGTTTCAATAAATTGGGCTAATGCCTCATCAAAAGATGCCGGCTCTCCCGGTCTTGCTTGTGAAGGAATCACACTGCCTTTATCGTTAGGGTCACGTAATGCAACAACTTGATTACGATCATTCACCATAAAATGCTTGCCGAAAGTGTTTTGAACCATATCGACAGGGATACTTAGCTTTTCTGCGATAAATTGAG
>JASLEF010000108.1 GCA_030151245.1 Ignatzschineria sp.
GGAATATTCCAATACTGATTCTCATTTTTCGCTTCGGTTAAATAGAGGACTCGCCCATCTTTCTGCATCACTCGACAATGTTCTAAATAATAGATATTGGCACGCTTAGAGTGCAAAATTGCTTTAAGATCAGATCCATGAAGATATTCCATTATTGCTCCTCACCAAACCTCCTATCAAGAGATATAAAATACCGACCTAACAAGTAATAGCGCAATATTTATTTACATGCAAATATAAACTTTAACTTTATGATTTAAAACTAAATTAAAAATAAAGAATATTAATATTAATAATCTTAATTAATACTCTTAACTCATCTTTAATGTGTTTTTTTGTTTTTTATTTTTTATTTTTTATTTTTTATTGAGTGATTTTATATTTCTATTTTAGATAGACTATATTTAATACACTGAAAAAGAGGAAATAGATCATTCAAAAAAACCTTCTCCATAAAAAAATGCCTAACAAATTAAATTTATCAGGCACTCTAAATCACGCTTAATATAACCTAGTCTCTTTACGCACGATGCTGCCTCTGCCTTTGCGGCAATGCTTCATTAGTATCATCTTGTGGACCAAACAGGCGATCATCTGGTCTTTCTCCTAAATATTTCGGCCAACCTTTAATACCTGTGCGAAGGAAATCTTCACGCATGACAGCTCGAACTTCCTCCACTGTAAGCTTTCTCTCTTCTGTTAAATAATCAAAGATTGCTCTAAAAAGACGATCTAACGCAATGCCATAGGCACGACCAAAATGACTCGAGAGCGCTGTGGCTAATGCCCTGAAGTTTTCAAAAGGAAGATCTCCTAATATCAACGCTAAACTCTCCTTAAATCGACCAGAGTTAGCAATAGAGTCCCAAAATTTAGCGAAGCGCTCCATCTCCATAATTTCAACAAATGGCATTTCTCGATTCTTTAAAATCGAGTATGGTGGCTCCTGACTAAAACTATATTGATATTCACGACTATGACGAATAATCGGCACACCTTTTAAACGCTTCAAGATCCCTACTTGAATCTCTTGTGGCTCCCAACTCCAGAGCTCATTAAAACCTTTGGCAAAACTCTCTAAATCTTCATCCGGCAATCCCACAATGAGATCCACATGTAGATGCACATCGGTATGTTTTGAAAGCCAAGAGATGTTCTCTTTAGCCGAGACGAGATTAGTTTTACGAGAAATAAGGTGCTGTGTTGTGGGATTGAGTGTTTGAATCCCGATCTCAAACTGTAATGTTCCATCTGGGAATTCTAAGATTTTCGCTTTCAGCTCTTCAGAGAGATAATCCGGCACTAATTCAAAGTGCAAAAAGAGCGCTTCTTCAGGATTCTTTTCGAGCTTCTCTAAGAAGAAATCTAAAATTGCGAGCGTAAAATCTTTTTTAAGATTAAAGGTACGATCTACAAATTTATATTGTCGAAGCCCTCGCGTATAAAGATCATCCATCGCCGCTAAAAATGGTTCAAGCGGAAATCGCCAAGCCGTTTTATCGAGGCTCGATAGACAAAACTCACACTTAAAAGGACAACCTCGTGAGGCCTCAATATAGACAGTCCGATGTTTAATATCTTCCTCATTATAGAGATAGTAAGGAAGCTTAATCTCTTCAAGCGGTGGCTCAATTCCCTTAATAACTTTGGTTTCCCAAGGTTTATGATCTACTAATAGCGATTTTGCAAGCTGATAAAAGCTTACATCTCCCCAACCTGTAATCAGATAATCCACCAATGGATAGATCTCCGTCTCTTCATATTCGTAAGAGACTTCAGGGCCGCCAATCGTGATCACAACTTCCGGCATTAATGCTCTAAGATCTTTGATGAGTGAGGTGGTTTCCATAAAGTTCCAGATATAGATACCAAAAGAGACAATCTTTGGATCTCTTCGGTAGATCTCCTCGAGCATCGCCTCTTTATTTTGTTGAATGGTAAATTCGACAATCTCCGCACGATCTTCCAATTCATGAAGATTCGCTTTTAAATAACGAAGCCCTAATGATGCATGAGAATAACGCGCATTAAGGGTAATTAACAAAATATCCATTCAAATCCTTTCTCTATTCATACAAAAATCGCTTCCCTCAAAGTCTGATAGATTTATCAACCTTCGAATGAGAAGCGATCTGATTAATCTTCGGCACTATTATGCCATTAGATTAAAAGTTATTTCTGTTTTTACCGTTTCTATAATTTGTGACCATTAGTCGATAAATTGTACTTTGCCACCAGCAAGTGAGCCCACTCTTGCGAGTGATTGCACATTAATGCCTTGATCCACTAAACGCTGATGCCCTTCTTGGAAGCTCTTTTCAATGATAAAGCCCATTCCACAAAGTGTTGCACCTGCTTGATCAATCAGCGATTTCACACCTAGGGCTGCGTTCCCATTGGCTAAGAAGTCATCAATAAAGAGGACATTATCTTCTTTCGAAAGATATTCTTCACTGACACAAACATCATAAGTACGGTCTTTAGTAAAAGAGTAAACCGATGAAAGATACATTTTCTCCATCGTCTTTGGTGTCTTTTTCTTCACAAAAACCACCGGTAACTCAAGGAGGTAGCCAAGCATAATCGCTGGAGCAATACCACTTGCTTCGATCGTAATGATCTTATTGATCGGGAGGTTCGCAAAACGGCGAACAAATTCAACCGCAATAGACTTCATTAGAATCGGGTCCATTTGATGGTTAATAAAGCTATCAACCTTCAACGTCCCATCATCGAATGCTAAACCGTCTTGGATAATTCTGTCGTGGAGTAATTTCATGAAAAACCTTCGATAAGCATCTACATGCTCTCTCTATTGAACAATGTTAATAGGTGATTTTTGAGCGTCCTGCCCTTTCTTCACATATAAAAAATTTGTGCAATATTGTAGCCTATATCTCAATTCCCTGCCTGCTTTCTTGCACTTATGTGAAATGTTTCAACGATCATCAAATCCTAAAAATCTCTCTAAGCTTGTGGAAGCTTGATGATAGAACAATTTCCCTCTATCACAATTTCATGTCGATATTGAAGC
>JASLEF010000131.1 GCA_030151245.1 Ignatzschineria sp.
AATTCTTCCATGCGTTCTGTGTGGGAAACCAATAAAATTTAGGAGTTCTTTAATGACTACCCAAAACTGGAGTTTTGATACTCTACAAGTTCATGCCGGCCAAACAGTTGATGAAACTGGTTCTAGAGCTGTGCCGATTTACCAAACTTCAAGCTATGTTTTCGACGATTCTCAGCATGCGGCAGACCTATTTAGTCTTGCAAAGCCGGGGAATATCTACACGCGTATTATGAACCCTACAACCGATGTTCTTGAAAAAAGAGTGGCGGCATTAGAAGGTGGCGTAGCAGCATTAGCAACAAGTTCGGGCATGGCGGCAATTCTCTATGCGGTATTAAACGTGGCAACACCAGGTGATGAGATCATCACGCTCAGCACGATTTACGGCGGAACTTATACGCTTTTCAATAATCGTCTACAATCGCAATTTGGTATCAAAGTACACTTTATTGAGCCAGAAGATTTTGAAGGCTTAGAAGCAGCGATTAACGAGAAAACAAAAGCGATCTTCTTTGAGAGTATCGGAAATCCTGATATCAATATTCCGCATATTGAAAAACTTGTGGAAATTGCTCAAAAGCATCAAATCGTCACGATTGTGGATAATACCTTCGGAACGCCTTATCTCATCAACTTAAAAAGCTACGGCATTAACGTCGTTGTGCATTCGTTGACGAAATATATCGGCGGTCACGGGACATCCATCGGTGGCGGTATTGTCGATAATGGAAACTTTAACTATAAAGATAACCCACGTTATCCCGGCTTTAATAAGCCAGATCCTGCGTATCATGGTCTGCAATATGCGGATTTAGGCGAGTTAGCCTATATCTTAAAGGCGCGTGTTGAACTGCTTCGTGATACGGGCGCATGTATCAGTCCTTTCAATGCGTTCTTGATTCTTCTTGGTCTTGAAACCTTGAGTCTTCGAGTAGAGCGTATGACAGCATCGGCATTAACGATCGCAAAACACTTAGAGAATCATCCATTAGTGGCGTGGGTGAAGCATCCAGGGCTTGAATCAAGCGAATATTACGAGCGTGCGCAGAAGTACTTCCCGAAAGGGGTTGGTGCAATCTTTACCTTCGGCGTGAAGGGCGGTAAAGAAGCGAGTATTAAGTTTATTGATAGCTTGGAAATCTTCTCGCTACTTGCGAACGTTGCAGATGCGAAGAGCCTTGTGATTCATCCTGCTGGCACAACGCATTCGCAACTTGATGAAGAGGGCTTGAAAAAAGCGGGCGTATTGCCGGAGCTGATTCGTTTATCGATTGGCTTAGAGGATGTGAATGATCTGATTCAAGATATCGATCAAGCATTAGAAAAGTCTCAAGCGTAAAATAGGTTCAGATCAAGCTAGATGCTTAAAAGAGATAGAGCTGTTTATGAATATTAAGCAGCTCTTTTCTTGTTGATAGTCATTTATAACGGAAGGCTTATAACGAATGCTGTTTTGAATCATCATGCAGAGGCAACGATTCGACCTTTATCGACCATTTATGATATGACTCGTCTAGTGATGAATCTGAATCGGATCGTTAGAGGAAACTTAATTAGAGTAACCATTGACTTAATACTGATCAGCGATTGAGTATTGAGTAAAAGATGAAGGAGGCAAATCATGCCTGTAAAAATACCTAGTACATTGCCAGCATACCAAGTACTAAAGAATGAGAATATATTTGTGATGGATGAGGATCGTGCGATTGCGCAGGATATCCGTCCCCTGAAGATCGCTATTTTAAATCTGATGCCTTTAAAAGAGGTCACAGAAACACAGCTTCTTAGAGTGTTGGGGAATACCTCTTTGCAGGTTGAGCCTGTATTTTTAGCGACAGAGAGTTATCAGCCTAAAAATACAGATAAAGAGTATTTAGATGCTTTTTATCGGACGTTTGATGAAATTAAAGATGAAAACTTCGATGGCTTTATTATTACGGGTGCTCCTGTTGAAACCTTGCCATTTGAGGATGTGCAATATTGGGAAGAGCTTAAAAAAATTATGGAGTGGGCGGATAAGAATGTCTTCTCAACACTCTATATTTGCTGGGGCGCACAGGCAGGACTCTATTATCGCTATGGTGTGCCGAAGTATGATCTTACGGAGAAGCGTTTTGGAGTATTTGCTCATGAAGTGTTGGAGAAAAATATTAAACTTCTTCGAGGATTTGATGATGCATTTTATGCTCCACATAGTAGACACACTGAGGTGCGACGAGAAGATATTGAAAAACATGAAGATCTCATGATTCTTGCAGAATCGGAAGATGCTGGGGTGCATATTGTTGCGAATAAGGATCTCCGGCACGTCTATGTCATGGGGCATGGTGAATATGATGCTGATACGTTAGACCGGGAGTATCGCCGAGATATTGATAAGGGCGCTGTGATTGATCCTCCTAAAAGTTATTATAAGGGGGATGATCCTGCAAACCCACCGCTTGTGACATGGCGTTCGCATGGAAATATGTTATTTGCAAATTGGTTAAATTATTGTGTTTATCAAGAAACGCCTTATGATCTCCATACTTTGAAACGTGATTAGTTTTGAATATTTAAAAATAACGTATAATATTCGGTTGCTTGAAGTTATTACGGCAAGGTTGTACTTTTCTCTCACGGAGTCGAGAGTAGGGTCTTTGTGGATCTGTCTGAATAAAACGATTTAGAGAAGTATTTGTATGACAAAGATTGATATATAGAGATGAGATAGAGATATAAGAGGATGAAAAAGAATCTAATTGCTGTCAGTTTAACGTTGGTATTGATGCCGGCATTACTTCACTCGGCGCCGAATTCAGCATCGGAAAGCGTTGAGATAAAAATTGATTTAGGAAATGTATCGGCGCTAGAAGGGATTTTCTCAGGAGATATTTCAACCAGCGAGATCACGACGTTGCAAGAAACTGGCGAGGCATCCAATAACACAATGCCTGAAGAGGTTGTGAAACCACAGCCAAAGGTGAGTGCGCCAACGGTTACTCGATCAGTGCCGAAATCAACATACGTGCCGAAAACCGCAACACAGAAGCAGAAAGAAGCAGAAGAGATTCTGGAAAACTTTCAAAAGTTCTCTGAGCCGACGCAACCCATTAACTATCGTCAAAAATCCTCATTTTGGGCTGATAAGGCTATCGCAGCAGATGAGCCTTATCAGTATCAATCAAGATTATCCGTCAAAGATCGTCAAAATTTTAAGCAAAATTACTTGGATAAGATCGGTAGCGGTGAGCTATCGGCAGTGGAGCTTGTGACGACAAAAGGTTTAACACCTCAGGGAGAGTCGCTTTATCAAGTCTTATTAGAGAGTGAGGGAGAGGGATTAATTCCTTCTCTTTATCATGTAGGACGTATCGAGAATTTATTGCAAAGCGGTGATTTGGCGACTCATCAGGCTGAAATTATGGCGCTACTGTATGATGGTGGGCTGACTTATATTCGCGATATTGTTCAAGGGATGCCTGAAATTAAGCGCAAAGATCCTGATTGGTTATTAAAGGGGCGTGCTATTAATGTTAGCGATGCAATGGTAGAAGCCTTGCAAAGTGAGGATATTAAAGCGCAGTTGGCAATGCTAGCGCCTCAATATCCTGAATATCAAAACTTGAAGCGTGCATTAGCGGCTTTTAAGTCAAGAGAAGCCGAGCTTGAGCCAATAGTTGTAGCTGCAGGACCAACGATTAAAGCAGGAATGAGCGGTGCTCGCGTCATACAGATGCGGGATCGCTTGAATTATCTTGGCTATGATGCTGGCAATGCAGATAGTTATGATGCAAAAATGGTGGAGGCGTTGAAGGCATTTCAGAGAACTCATCTTTTAGAGCCCGATGGAGCTGCGGGACAAAAAACTATTACAGAATTGAATCGTTCGAATGATGAGCGAGTAAAACAGATCCAAATTAATCTTGAACGATGGCGTTGGATGCCAGAAACAATGGGGGAACACTACGTTGCAGTAGATATTCCGGGGTTTCGTTATTCCGTTGTTAAAGATGGGGAAGAGGTATTGACGGCAAAAACAATTGTCGGAAGAGATGCAAGAAAAACACCAGTCTTTATGTCTCCTATGAGCTATATCGTCTTTAGTCCTTATTGGCACGTGCCGAGATCTATGGCGGTTAAAGACTTTTTGCCACGGTTAAAACGTGATCCATATGCTTTGAATCGCTCGAAAATCCGTATCTTTAGAGGTGGGCAAGAAGTTGATCCGGGGAGCGTCGATTGGTCACAATACAGTAGTAACAATTTTCCATTCCAGTTAAGACAAGATCCAGGGGACTACAACTCTTTAGGACGCGTGAAGTTCATGTTTCCTAATGAACATGCAATTTATCTGCATGATACGCCTTCTAAGTCACTCTTTAATAGAACCTCTCGAGATTTTAGTTCGGGATGTGTCAGGATTGAGAATCCTGAAGAGCTAGCTGAGTATTTTTTAGGCGAGTTGGGATGGGATCAGAATCGTATAAGCTCGGCATTTAGCCGTTCCTCAGAGGCTCATGTTAGTTTGGCGAAAGATAAAAAGATACCTGTCTATACTTTATACATGACAACAAGAGTAGAGGGTGATAGTATTTCATTCCGTGCTGACATCTACAGCAAAGATAAGGTACTTATTGATGCGCTTCATCAGCTTCAATAAGTGGTGTAGATGGTAGTTTTCGGTCAATTTGAAGAGTGGTAAAAAATTACACAAAAATCAAATTGACAGATCAAAAACACGGTGTATAATGATGATCTCTTTGGTGGAGTTCCCGAGTGGTTAAAGGGACTAGACTGTAAATCTGGCGGCTATGCCTTCGAAGGTTCGAATCCTTCCTCCACCACCAATTTTAAATGAGTTTTGCGGGTGTAGTTCAATGGTAGAATCTCAGCCTTCCAAGCTGATTGTGTGGGTTCGATTCCCATCACCCGCTCCATTTTGCTCATATAGCTCAGTTGGTAGAGCGCGTCCTTGGTAAGGACGAGGTCACCAGTTCACTTCCGGTTATGAGCACCATTCCCCTTCCGTGTAATTAATCTAATCTAAAAGAGTGATATTATGTCTAAGGAAACTTTCAGTCGTAGTAAGCCGCACGTAAACGTCGGTACAATTGGACACGTTGACCATGGTAAAACAACTTTAACAGCTGCTTTAAC
>JASLEF010000145.1 GCA_030151245.1 Ignatzschineria sp.
ATCGAATTACTGATGAAAATAGCGTACTATTCAAGGACTGATAGATCATGATATTGATGTGATTTATCAGTCCTTTTATTTATTAGTAGAGAAATTATCGTGTCCAATCAAAAGTTTTCCAATCTTAATCTTCCTCAATCACAACTCGAAAATCTTGAAGATTTAGGGTATGTTTCAATGACGCCGATTCAGGCAAAGGCATTACCCGTGATCTTAAAAGGAGGTGATCTTTTAGGACAAGCGCAAACAGGTAGTGGTAAAACTGCAGCTTTCGGGATTGGATTATTAGAAACAATTGATGCGAGAAAATTTACCACACAGAGTTTAATCATCTGTCCAACAAGAGAGCTTGCGGATCAGGTAAGTAAAGAGCTTCGTCGATTGGGACGTTATATCCCTAACTTGAAAATTTCTACCGTGTGTGGTGGTACGCCGATTAAAAGACAGATACACGCGATGGGACAACATGCGCCACATATTGCGGTTGGAACGCCGGGAAGGCTATTAGATCATTTAGAGCGCCGGACAATTGATCTTACAGATGTGAAAATTTTAGTATTAGATGAAGCGGATCGAATGCTTGATATGGGATTTGCCGACGAGGTCGATGAGATCATTGAATATACTCCGAGAAAGCGTCAAACGCTACTATTCTCAGCAACTTATCCGGATAATATTAAAGCGATTAGTCGCCGCATTCAGTATAAGCCTGAAATGATCGTGATTGAAGAGATTCCCAGTAAAGCCCCGAAAATTGAGCAATCTGTTGTGACGTTAGAAGATGGTCGTGATAAGTCAGATGCAACCTTAAAACTACTCTATCACTTCACCCCTGAATCTACTGTGATTTTCTGTAATACTATCGCCTCAACGATAGAGCTTGCTGAGTTTTTACAAGATCATGATATCGATACCTTAGCCCTTCATGGCGATCTAGATCAGCGTGAGCGTGATCAAGTATTGCTTCGTTTTAGCAATCGTAGTTGTCGAGTACTGGTTGCGACTGATGTGGCGGCGCGAGGATTAGATATTGATGATTTATCGATGGTTGTTAATTACGATATTCCATTTGATCCGGAAGTCTATGTTCATCGAATTGGAAGGACTGGGCGTGCGGGGAAAACAGGGATTGCCGTGAGTTTGAGTCTGGTCGGAAAAGGTCATCGTTTAGAAGAGATAGAAGATTATATTAAGCAAGATTTAGCAGAGATTTCTGATGAGGTACTTCAGAAAGCAGAAGCGACTTCATTGATTGCCCCGATGCAAACGATTGAGATTAATGAAGGAAAAAAATCAAAAATTAGTGCCGGAGATATTCTCGGGGCTTTAACCTCGAAAGGTGGTATTTTGGGTTCTGATGTGGGGAAAATCACCCTGTTACCGATGCAATCATATGTTGCCGTAAAACGGGAAAGCGCTGAAAAGGCAGTTGACCAAATTTGGAACGTCACACTTAAAGGTCTACGTTGCCGCGCGAGGATTGTGAAGTAATATTTTGTTTTAGATTATTATTTTTACCGATAAGCTTATCGGTGAGTTGAATGAAGAGCTGACCTTGTAAATCAATAGAAGGCAGCTTTTTTTTTAGAAATTTTATTGGTTTATTCGATATTAATAATAAAACATAGTGATATCAATAGGATCTATGGGCTATGGGACGGAAAGTAAATCACAATATATTTTAACAATCTTCATTGTTTTTTGATTGACGTTAATTGAATAGATAAGTGATACCTTTTTATGATGTTGTTTTTAGAACTTAATTTAATGAGATTAAGCGCTAAAAATCGAAGTTAATATATTTTAATTTTTAATGTCAATTTCAATGTCAATTTCAGTTTAATTGAAATTGACATTGAAATTGATTCTCTTTTACTACCACACTCTAGTGACTTTTTTAATTTCTTATTAATGATCTCTATATACTCTTTAAAATCAAAATTTCAAAATATTTTACGTCCGTTGGTAAAAAACTTTTATCAAATGGGGATAACGGCAAATCAAGTGACATTATTTGCTTGTTTGGGATCCATTTTATTAGCAGTTGCTGTAGTGGCGCTGTTGCCGAGAAATTGGGGGCTTCTTTTTGTTCCTGTTTGGATGTTTATTCGCATGGCTCTGAATGCGATAGACGGCATGTTAGCGCGAGAATATAAACAGAAATCATCTTTAGGAGCTTACCTTAATGAGCTAGGGGATGTAGTTGCAGATACCGCGCTATTTGCCATTTTTCTTTTTATCCCGGGTATTTCTTTAGGGGGCGTTTTAGCCATTATATTTTTGGCAATTATTTCAGAATATAGTGGAGTTATGGCCCCTTTAGTAGGGGCTGATCGACGTTATGATGGTCCTATGGGGAAGAGTGACAGAGCTTTTATATTTGGAGCTTTAAGCTTTTTTTTGGGGTTGGGAATATTGCCAATATATTGGGTTAATATTATCTTTTGTTTTGTTTCAGTATTATTGCTTTATACCATTTTTAATCGAATTAGAAATGGTATTAGTGAGGCTTTAAATAAGGAATAAGTATTGTAATGAGAATAGAAACAGAAAATAGTTTTATCAGTCATGATGGAGAGTCTCTATTTTATCGTCATTGGAGTAGGATTCATAATGAAAATACGATAGAAGAACATCGGGGAGATCAGGCTGCGAAACGTGCCGTGATTCTTTTTCATCGTGGTCATGAGCATTCAGGTAGAATTGCGCATTTAGTCGAGGAGTTAAACCTTCCTGATTACCAATTTTTTGCTTGGGACTCCCGAGGTTGCGGAAAATCGCCAGGAGAACGAGGTGATTCACCGAGTTTTGGTTGGATGGTTCATGATGCAGAAGCTTTTTACCGATATATATTACGAGAGTATGGCCTTAAAGAGGAAAATATTATTGTTATCGCTCAAAGTGTCGGAGCTGTTATTGCGGCGACTTGGGTGCACGATTATGTGCCTAAAATTAGGGGGCTTATCTTAGCTTCTCCTGCCTTTAGAGTGAAGCTGTATGTGCCATTTGCCATTCCTGGGTTAAAGTTGATGTATCAATTTCGAGGGAATTTTTTTGTTAATAGCTACGTGAAATCACGATTTTTAACGCATGATATAGATCGGCGTTTAAGTTTTGACACAGATACATTGATTGCAAGACCCATCTCAACACGGATATTATTGGATTTAGCAGAAACCTCAAAACGAATTGTTGCCGATTCCGCTGCGATTCATGTTCCTACACAGTTGTTAATTTCCGGTTCTGATTATGTTGTTCGTAGAAAGCCACAATTACAGTTCTTCAAAGGATTAGGATCAGACTACAAAGAGATTCATCTCATGAAGGGCTTTTATCATGATACGTTAGGGGAGAAGGATCGGCATTTAGCTGTGGCGAAAATAGAGGCATTTATCCATAAAGTTTTTTCTAAAGCGCCAGATCATGGACGTTCGTTACTAGAGGCTGATCAAAAAGGATATACCTACGATGAGGCGATGAAGCTTTTTGCTCCAGAAAGAAATCCGTTGAAGCGCTTATATTGGCGAATAACGAAGTCTTCTATCCGTTACGCAGCTAGACTGTCTGATGGGGTGAAGCTAGGGATTGAGACCGGATTTGATTCAGGAAGTACGTTAGATTACATCTATAGAAATCAAGCCTCCGGGGAAACCTCTCTGGGTCGCTACTATGATTATCTCTATTTGCAGGCCATTGGTTGGCGCGGGATTCGTCAGAGAAAGGAGAATTTAGAGCGTCTATTAAAAGAGGCTATAGAAGGGCAGCAACAAGCTGGAAAAACAGTTCGTATTTTGGACATTGCTGCGGGGCATGGGCGATATATTTTAGAAACAGTTAATCAGCTAGAGTCAAAACCCGCTTCGATTTTACTGCGAGATTATAGCGATCTCAATGTTGAGAAAGGAACGGCACTAATCGCAGAGAAAGGATTGGGAGAGATTGCAAGATTTGAAAAGGGGAATGCATTTAGTCGAGATGAGCTCATCTCGATTGATCCAAAACCAACAATCAGTATTGTTTCGGGGCTTTATGAGCTTTTTAGCGATAATGACTTGTTGCGAGAATCTTTAGGGGGATTAGCTGAGAATATGACGAATGGTGATCTGTTGATCTACACCAATCAACCTTGGCATCCTCAGCTTGAATATATTGCCAGAGCACTCACCTCTCATCGAGAAGGGCAGCAATGGGTAATGCGACGAAGAACCCAGTTAGAAATGGACCAACTTGTTGCTGAAGCGGGTTTTTATAAAGTAAGAACATTAATTGATGAGTGGGGAATATTTTCGGTTTCTGTCGCCATTAAGAAAGCGGCATTAGAGGAGTAATTGATGTTTGATGATTGTAGTACTCATCATCGTTATATTGGAATGAGTGGTATGAGAGGGTAACGATGGCGCCGGAATCATTAAAGCAGCCTTTGTCGAGAGGGAAATTGTGGGGATGTAAGGTAGGATGGCTACTGTTTTTAGCCATCTTCTTCTATATCACTTATAATTTTGCGAATCAGCTCACTCTTTTCCGATCATCGCATATGGTGATTCCTCATGTAATGTTTGAGTGGGAGGAATGGATTCCTTTAGTTCCTTGGACTATTATTCCCTATTGGAGTGAAAATTTTTTTTATGGCCTCGCTATTCTCTTAACAATCAATTATCAACAGCTTAAAACGTTAGGGTTGCGTCTTTTTTCTGTGCAATTGATTTGTGTTATGGGCTTTTTGTTAGTTCCCTTACAACAGATTAATATCGTCAATCGTCCTGAAGTAGAGGGTTTTTTGGGTTTTTGGTTTAACGAGTTGATGAAATTCGACCTTCCTTATAATCAAGCCCCCTCATTACACATCTCCCTGCTAATTGTTTTGTGGCAATTTTATGCTGATCGTCTTAAAAAGAGGTGGCATCTCTTCTTGCATTGTTGGGCAATATTAATTGGCTTATCAGTTTTAACAACTTGGCAACATCATTTTATTGATATTCCCGCGGGGGTAATAGCAGGTTGTCTTGCGATCTGGATTTTTCCCACAAGGCGTCATTCCCCTTTTAATGTTAAGAGCAGAAAATTACCTTTGAGAGGAAAGTGGGCATTACTATATTTTTTAGGAGCGCTAGGATTATTGACTCTCGCTCTTGCCTTAAAGGGCGTATATTTGTGGCTACTATATATTGCTTTTTCGTTGTTATTGGTGAGTATTAACTATATGTTTTTAGGAAAAGAGGGGTTTCCTAAGGAAAAAAATGGGTATTATCAATTCACAAACGTGATTCTTTTTGCGCCCTATATATTAATTGCTTGGATTAACGCTAAAATTTGGACAAGAGACAACGCTGCGTATGATCAGATTTCCGATAACTTATATGTTGGGTCGATCCCGACTAGAGCGAAAGAACTTGCTTCTTTTATATCTGTTGTAGATTGTTGTGCTGAAATCCCTTTCTTTTATGCCTCAAAGGTGAAAAGTTACCTTCCTAATTATTGCTTAGACATGACGACGCTCTCCATCGAAGAGTGCCACGAGTCTGCTCATAAAATAGCGCAGGGCTTAGCTCAGGGAAAGACGCTGGTATTTTGTGCTTTAGGATATTCTCGTAGCGTAACGGCTATTTTGGCTTATTTAGTTATTTATCAAGAGTGTCTTTTAAGTCAGGCTATCATTAGGGTGAAAAGCAGAGAAGGGATTGTGATCAATTCACAGCAGTTGAAGATATTAAAGCAGATTGAACAATCGATAAAATCTTAAGAAATTTCTCTGACAATGAGTAAGAACAAGGGAATAAAAATGGAAATTGAGATCACGCTGGCACTTCTAAGGCAAGGAAGAATGGCGAGTTTTATGGCTATTTTGATGTTGATATTAACGATTGTGATGTTGCTTTTTTTAAAATATGACCCTCTGTTTTTGGTGTTGGCACTTTTATTAGGAAGTGGATCATTTTATTATGCGGTTCGAGTCAGTTTGGATTACCAGCTATTTCTTATTATCCTGAGAGGGAAAGGCCAGGGAGACTCAGAAGCATCGCTGTTGATGGCATTAGATCGAGTATTACAGAAGTCACATCTCATAAAAGAGACCGCTTCCTTAAGACCTCTTGAGAGTCGGTTTAAGGGGGCCATCTTGTTGTTAAAAAAACAGTTTATCTTCTTGATTTTACAGTTACTAGGACTTTTAGGGGGGATAGTAAGCTCGTTGTTTTAAGGTGTTTTTTAAGATCGATTTTTATTTGAAGAAGAGTTCCTTAACTTTTATTCTTTTTAAAGAGATCATCTCTTAGGAGAATTTATGACGACATATCCAAAGATATGCACAATTTCTGTGGATATCTTTAGGGATAATGTGACCATAACCTGAGAATAACATGTGATATTCATGTGAACGGTTGATGGTATTACTGTTGATGGGGAGTTAGAGGGGGAATTAAAGCTCGGCATTAGGTTTTTAACGAGCACTGAATAAGCACTTAATGAGATTCGAGATTCTTTAAATATTTCAGAAAAAACTTTGTGCTCGCCCAGAAGGGGGATAGATCTGGAACTACTCTCTTATGGGTAATCGAATAGCCATGCGTAGAGCATTGCCAGAGGCTCTCGGATATAGGCAGTGATTTTAGATCGGCTATCTAAAGGCGTGGCACTAGCCCAACCAGAAACATTGGGTAAACCGGAGCGATTTGCAAGCATCATTGCTCTAGGTAGGTGAAAGTGGTTGGTGATAATGACAAAACTATCTGCTCTGTAGCCGACATTTTTAAGAACTTGTTGTGAGTTGATGAATTGATGAGCTGTACGGGTTGAATCTTCCTCTAGAAGGATGGAGGATTCAGGGATGCCGTTTAATATGAGATAGTTTTTCATCACTTGTGCTTCACTCTGGGCAATCCCTGGCGTTTTCCCGCCAGTAGTGATGAGCGTTGTCTGGGGATTTTGCTGCCAATACTCGATGGCTTTATCTAAACGATATTGCAACATATAACTGGGTCTTAAGGGCTCTCCTCCTACATGTGCGCCGAGAATAATTACGGCATCTGCATTTTGTATAGGTTGATAACGATGGCTTTTATACGCAATAATTCCATTACCAATGGCCAATAGTAGAGCAAAGGAGAGGATTCCTAAAATAAGAAGATTTCGACAGAGGCGAAGTAGGAATAGAAAAAGAGAGTGTTGATCTTGTTGAACCATTGGAGCTGTAATACCTTCTTAGACGAGAGCGTTTCGCTTGTAATCAAATTCTGAAAATACCCTTATTAAATCTCGAATAGAGATCGTTACAGGATAGATTTATTAGCGTCAAAAACCGTCAAAAATCGTCAAAACAATCATTATTTGAATTTTAGTATTAAGAGTGTCTTAAAAGGAAGCGTAGGATATGCCTGAATTTTTGATCTTAAAAAAACCGCTCGGTGAAGGAGCGGTTTTTAATTTAATATATTGAATTGTGTTTATGGATAGACAGGGAACTTATTGCAAAGACCCACAACATTGCTCGCAACACGTTCGATAACTTCATTGTCATCAATATTATCTAAAATATCGCAGATCCAATTTGCAAGAAGGTCACATTGTGCTTCTTTAAAGCCACGGGTTGTAATGGCAGGGGTTCCAATACGGATTCCTGATGTTACAAATGGGGATTGTGGATCATTAGGCACTGAGTTTTTGTTCACAGTAATGTTTGCGCGACCTAATGCTTCGTCCGCTTGTTTTCCCGTTAAACCGCGATCAATAAGATCAACAAGCATTAAGTGGTTATCAGTACCATTTGAAACAATTTTATAACCACGTGATTGGAATACACGTGCCATTGTTTTGGCGTTAGTAATCACTTGTTGTTGATACTCTTTAAACTCTGGTTGAAGAGCTTCTAAGAACGCTACGGCTTTTGCTGCAATAACGTGCATTAAAGGACCCCCTTGGATGCCAGGGAAGATCGCTGAATTAAGTTTACGCTCAAGGTCTGCATTGTTAGTGAGGATTAATCCTCCACGAGGACCACGGAGGGTTTTATGGGTTGTTGTTGTGACAACATCTGCGTAATCAATAGGATTTGGATAGAGACCTACTGCCACTAAACCAGCCACATGCGCAATATCAGTAAAGAGGTAAGCGCCGACTTTATCTGCAATTTCACGGAAACGTTTAAAGTCTAATGTTTTTGAGTAAGCAGAGAACCCCGCAACAATCATTTTAGGCTTATGCTCAAGGGCTAATCTTTCAACTTCGTCATAGTCGATTAAGCCATCAGCATCTACGCCGTAGTGCACGGCATTGTAAGTGCGGCCTGAGAAGTTCACTTTCGCACCGTGTGTCAAGTGACCGCCGTGGTCAAGACTCATCCCTAAAACGGTATCTCCGGCTTCTAATAACGCTAAGTAAACAGCGCCATTAGCTTGTGAACCCGAGTGTGGCTGTACGTTTGCATAATTTGCGCCGAAGAGCTTTTTCGCACGCTCAATTGCTAAATCTTCAGCAATGTCGACAAATTCGCAACCACCGTAGTAGCGCTTACCAGGATAACCTTCAGCATATTTATTCGTCAGTTGTGAACCTTGTAGCTCCATCACAAGTGGTGAACAGTAGTTTTCAGAGGCGATCAATTCAATATGATCGTGTTGACGTCTATTTTCTTGTTCAACAGCCTCAAAAAGCGCTGGATCAAAATCTTTGAGAGAGGTATTTTTAAACATGAATTATTCCTTCGGGGTTAAGAACAAAAGATGTGGTGCGCCATTAGTTTAGATTTTCCCGAGAGGGCTTGCAAGTCTTGTTGTTTAATAATTTCAAGGATTTTTTGAATGGTGTTATGATGTCATGATTATTAGGTTATTTATTATGGATATTGGATTAGAAATAAGACTTTTTGGAAAGGTGGGAAAATGTTAGATAACGAACAAAAAATCCAGCAAGCTCGTACGAATATGATTCAGCAAATGTTGAGACCCTGGAATATTTTAAATCAGAGAGTTTTAGATGTGTTTGATGTGGTCTCTCGTGATCAGTTCGTACCAAAAGAGTATGAAGCGGTCGCATTCTCAGAAACCCGTATTCCATTAAATGATACGCATTTAATGCTCCCACCAGTATTTGAAGGTCGTTTTTTACAAGAGATTGCGATTCAAGACCATGAACGTGTTTTAGTGGTAGGAACCGGCAGTGGTTTCTTAGCTGCTTGTGCATCACGATTGGGTAATGAAGTCGTCACGGTGGATATTGTAGAGCGCTTTAATGTTAATGCCGAAGCGATTACTCGTGAGCTTGGATTTACTAATATTGAGTATCAAAATGGTAATATTAAAGATGTGTATCAAAATTTAGGAACATTTGATGCCATTATCTTTACAGGTTCAATGCCGGAAGTCCCTGCGGAATATTTTGATCTATTAAATGAAAAGGGCCGTTTATTGACGGTTGTCGGTAAACCTCATGCAATGAGTGCTACAGTATTTAGTAAAGTTGCCGGACAAATTCGTACAACGCCTGTATTTGAGCGTGATTTAGAGCGTCTTACTGGCTTTGAAGATAAAGCAGAATTTGTATTTTAACGGATTAAGTATTGTTGAATAGAATCGCATAGTTGCTATGACGTTGCGGCTGAAATATTCAATGGATCAAAACCCATCTGGTCAATAGATGGGTTTTTTGTTTTTTTATTGACTGTTGTTACGAATGACAGTTGTAAAGGATAGCGTTTAAGAAATTGCGACTCATAATATATTGAATGAATCCACTCTTAAGAGGGGGAAAACCTCATTAAAATAGAAGCTGTTGGGGGGTGCTATCTCCCATAAGAGAATGATTTATGGATCTATTTAGAGAGAGGATTTCGATCAGTGTCATTAAAATCGCTTAGTAAACTCTCTATCATCCATCAGGTTATTGCAGTACAATCTTGAGGTTATGAGCTTTGCAGGTTTGTGTTGATAGGTAAATCAGTACTAACACAAGATATAGGGATGTTGCTGTGAGGTTGTGTAGATCACTCTGTATAGTCACGGTTTTCCGTTATTTCAGAAAGTATCAGATGAGTGTTGTGGGTTATTAATAGAATAGTAATTGAAATAATTGAAATAATTGAAATAATTAAATGAGAAAGATATGAGTAACTTGTCTAATAAAAACTTTGAAGTACGTCCTATGGCAGATTTTGCCGAAGAGGCTTATCTCAATTATTCGATGTATGTCATCATGGATCGCGCGTTACCGTATATCGGTGACGGATTAAAACCGGTGCAACGTCGTATTATTTATGCGATGAGTGAACTCGGGCTAAATGCTAGCTCAAAGCCTAAGAAATCTGCGCGTACAGTCGGGGATGTTCTCGGGAAATACCATCCGCATGGTGATATTGCTTGTTATGAGGCTATGGTCTTGATGGCGCAGCCATTCTCTTATCGTTACCCCTTGGTCGAAGGGCAAGGGAACTTCGGATCGCTCGATAATCCTAAGTCATTTGCAGCCATGCGATATACCGAGTCAAAGCTTTCAAAATACTCTGAAGTATTATTGAAAGAATTAGGCGAAGGAACGGTAGAGTGGACTCCAAACTTTGATGGTTCACTGGAAGAGCCAAAATTATTACCCGCTCGATTGCCAAACATCCTTCTTAATGGTGGAACGGGAATTGCTGTTGGGATGGCCACAGATATTCCGCCTCATAACTTGAGAGAAGTGGCGAAAGGGGTTTGTGCTTTAATTGATCACCCGGAGATGACGTTAAAAGAGCTGAGTAAAATTATCCCCGCCCCTGATTATCCTACGGGCGGTGAAATTATTACGCCCAAGAGTGAGTTATTGTCGATCTATGAAAAAGGTCGAGGCTCTGTACGGGTACGAGCTCGTTATCGTATTGAAAATGATGAAATTATCATTTATGAGTTACCTTACCAAGTCTCAGGTGAGAAGATTCAGCAAGATATTGCAGCGCAGATGCAAGCGAAGAAACTGCCGATGATTGAAGATATTCGAGATGAATCGGATCATGATGAGCCGGTGCGGATTGTTCTTATCCCAAGATCGAATCGTGTAGATGTTGAGATGGTGATGAACCACCTGTTTGCTACAACAGAGCTAGAAAAATCATTTCGGATAAATATGAATATGATTGGGCTTGATCTGAAGCCGAAGGTGAAAGCTTTAAATGAAATTTTAACAGAATGGATCGCATTTCGCCGTGATACGGTGATTCGTCGTTTAACTTTCCACAAAAATCGGATTGAAAAAAGACTACATCTTTTAGAGGGATTATTGATTGCTTTTTTAAATCTTGATGAAGTTATTCGTATCATTCGTTTTGAAGATGAGCCTAAAGCAGAGTTAATGGCGCAGTTTAATCTGACGGAGATTCAAGCAGATTATATTTTAGAGACCAGACTTCGTCAGCTTGCAAAGCTAGAAGAGATGAAACTAAAAGGGGAAGAGGCAGAGCTAAGAGCAAAGCTGAACGATATTCTTGCACACCTTGGAAGCCCTGAAAAAATTAACGCCTTGATCAAAAGAGAAGTCGAGGAAGATGCGGAAAAATATGGAGATGATCGACGTTCGAAAATTGTTGAAAGGGAAGCAGCGGAAGCGATTGATGAGTCTGCATTAGTCTCTAGTGAACCTGTTATGGTGGTGATTTCTAAAATGGGTTGGGTGAGAGCGGCAAAAACGCTAGATATTGATCCTACCTCATTAAACTATAAAACAGGGGATGGCTATCTGACTTCTTGCGTGGGGCGCAATAATCAGCAACTTGTGTTATTTGATAGTACGGGACGAACGTTTAGTACACCCGCACACACGCTTCCAACGGCAAGAACGGCAGGAGAGCCAATCACAACACGGATTAATCTCACAGAGAATGCGAAGATTGAGCATCTTATTTTAGATAAAGATGCGAGTCATTACTTGGTCACGGCATCGAATGGTTACGGATTTATTTCTCAATATAGTGATTTCTTAACAAGACAGAAAGCGGGGAAATCAACGGTAAATTTAGGTCATGATGCGACCTTGTTACCGCCGATGAAAGTTACAGATATTGAGTCACAGTTTGTGATTGTTGTGAGTGAGCAGGGGAGGTTCTTAGTTGTCCCACTTTCAGAGTTACCTATCATGGCGCGAGGGAAGGGGAACCAAATTATTGGTATTCCAGGGGCCCAGTTTAAGGCTAAGAAAGATAGTCTTGTCGGGGCTTTAGTGATCTCAAAAGGCGATACTTTAGAGGTGGAATATGGAAAGCGGAAATTTAAGCTGACCTCGAACGAGTGGGAGAATTTGATTGAAGAGCGTGGAAAGCGTGGTAAGGAATTACGATTGAACTTGAAGTTAAAGTCGATAACGATTGCAAACGAAGCGTAATTACCGTACAATCACGGGCTTGACTGTTATAACTGGTCGCGGTTGTAACGTATTTTAAACATTTTAATTGGAGCTAACCAATGTCAAATTATTTTTTTGATGCTATCGTTCGTACAGATATGGGTAAAGGTGCGAGCCGCCGCCTACGTCACGAAGGAAACATTCCTGCAATCGTTTATGGTAACAACAAAGATGCTGTAAGCCTTGTTTTAAACCATAACGAAGTTTTAAAACGCTTCCGTCATGCAGATATCTACACTTCAATCATCGATTTAGTGGTTGACGGTAAAAAAGAGCCTGTCATTTTACGTGATGTTCAACGTCACCCGTACAAGCCAATTATTACGCATTTAGACTTTATGCGCGTGAATGCGAACGAAGCAATCATTGTTGACGTTCCTGTTGAATTACTTAACGAAGAGAAATCAGTAGGTGTTGTTAACGGTGGTATCGTGACACTTCACGAAGCAACATTAGCAGTATCATGCTTACCAAAAGATCTTCCAAGCGTAATCCAAGTTGATATCGCAAACCTTGCTGTTGGCGAGCACATCATGATCTCTGATGTTCCTGCAATTCCAGGCGTTGAGTTCGTAAACATTATGAACGAAGAAGAGATGAATGACCAACCAGTTGTTGCGATCGTGGAACCACGTGTTGCAGTTGAAGCAGACGATGCTGAAGAAGCTGGCGAAGAAGCAGCAGAAGAAGCTACTGAAGATAAAGAGTAATTAAAGACTCTTTTAATTGAGTAATTCATTATGATAAAAATGATTGTTGGCCTAGGTAATCCTGGGCTTCAATATGCAAAAACCCGCCACAATGCGGGTTTTTGGTTTATTGATAGTATTAGAAATAGTGAGCTTTCCCTCAATAATCGCTTTAAGGGATTAGTGGGTGAGCAGATGTTTGGCAGTCAAAAAGTCTATCTTTTAGAGCCTGAAACTTATATGAATAAAAGCGGTGAGTCAGTTGTTGCTCTGGCGCTTTTCTATAAGATTATGCCAGAAGAGATCTTAGTCGTTCACGATGAGTTAGACCTTCCTCCAGGAGTTGCGCGCTTTAAAAAAGGGGGCGGACATGGGGGACATAATGGTTTAAGAAGTATTATGGATCTTCTTGGCTCGAGAGATTTTATGCGTTTAAGATTAGGTGTCGGGCATCCCGGACACGCTTCACAAGTATCGGGATATGTTTTAACAAAAACGCCTGAGAAAGAAGAAAATGAGATCTTTAATGCAATTCATGAGGCAAGACGCGTCTTGCCGCAATTTGTTGCCGGTGAATATGAAAAAGCGATGAATGAACTTCATCGAAGTAAATAATAAATTTAAAGGAACTTTTATGGCTATTCAGTGTGGAATTGTAGGTCTTCCAAATGTTGGTAAGTCGACACTCTTTAATGCATTAACTAATGCGGGCATTGATGCTGCAAACTATCCGTTTTGCACAATCGAGCCGAATGTGGGGCGTGTAAATGTTCCCGATCCACGTCTTGACCCTTTAGTGAAGATTGTTAATCCTGAGCGCGTTCAACAGACTTATATTGACTTTGTGGATATTGCTGGTTTAGTGGCGGGTGCTTCACAGGGGGAAGGTTTAGGAAACCAATTCCTTGCCAACATTCGTGAGACTGATGCAATCGCACATGTTGTTCGTTGTTTTGAAAATGATGATATCGTTCATGTAGCGGGTAAAATTAATCCTATTGATGATATTGAAGTGATTAATACGGAGTTAGCATTAGCAGATCTTGCTAGTGCTGAGCGTGGAACGCAGCGTCTTGAGCGAGTAGCAAAAGGGGGCGATAAAACCGCAATTGCACAGGTTGAGCTCTTAAAGTCAAAAGTATTACCGGTATTAAATGAAGCGAAAAGCCTTCGATCATTAGGGCTAGATGCTGATGAGCGTCTATTGTTACGTGATTTTCATTTCTTAACGCTAAAGCCTGTGATGTACATTGCGAACGTCAATGAAGATGGTTTTGAAAACAATCCACTTCTCACGTTAGTTGAGGAATATGCCGCAGCGGAAAACTCATTTGTAGTGCCGATTTGTGCAGCAATCGAAGCCGAAATTTCTCAGTTAGATGATGAAGATAAAGAGATGTTCCTCGATGATATGGGATTTGAAGAGCCAGGATTGAATCGAGTGATTCGTGGTGGCTATCAGCTTTTAGATTTAGAAACATACTTCACGGCTGGTGTTAAAGAAGTTCGAGCATGGACAATTCGAAAAGGCTCAACAGCGCCGCAAGCGGCGGGTGTGATTCATACCGACTTCGAACGTGGATTTATTCGAGCAGAAGTGATTGCCTATAATGATTATGTTGAGCTCGGTGGTGAGAATGCGGCAAAAGATAAAGGCAAAATGCGCCTTGAAGGAAAAGAGTATATTGTTCAAGATGGTGATGTGATTCATTTCCGCTTTAACGTATAAATTATTAGGTGAAATTGCTACGTTTAAAATAGCGATATTATAAAACCTTGGTAGCAATTGATTTACCAAGGTTTTTTAGTGTCTTTTTATATCTATTTTCTTGTGATCAACGTTGTTTTATCATTTTTGATTGGTGTCTGAAGGTATTGTTTAGAAGATAAGTAAACATTCAATTTAGTCGTATATCAGTTTTTAAATAGGTTTTATATCGACTTTATAAGGATCTCGGTTTGAAGAGTTCTTGTTTTTGAAAAATATCTTTTAAAAATATCGATCTATATAGCGGGGATAATATTTTTCAGCTCTTTGTTATCTACGAGTCTGTTGCTATAACGGGGATTCTTAAAATAAAATTAACTTCATTATGCTGATGGCTTTACTATTTACTTTATGATGGGAGAAATATTAGATCATCTTAAGGTGTGATGATTTTTTGAATCAGGTAAAAGCCTAAAAAGGTGGCGCCGATCGCTCCTAAGAAGTGGAGAGTGACTAAGAGTAAAGCATTGAGGTATTCTCTGTTTTGTAGTAAAGACATGGTTTCTAAAGAAAAGCTAGAGAAGGTCGTCAGGCCTCCGCAAAAACCGACAATAAGGAAGAGGCGAATATTATGATCTGGTTTTTGTAGAAGGTATCCTGCGATCATGCCAACTAATAAGCCGCCAGCAACATTGACAATAAGCGTGGAGATTTGAATAGGGGTATTGATCTTGCTCTCCACGAGTGTTAAGAAATAACGGGTTCCTCCGCCAAGAGCAGCACCTAGCATTACGAGGAAAAGATTGTAAATGAATAGTGGCATTTTAAGAGTTCCCTCATTACAATTGACCGGTTAATAAGATTGTGAATATCGTTAATTAGAGGATTGTGAGTTATGGTAGATTTGGAAAAAATCCATCCTGAGTGGAAAGATTTTATCAAAACTGAGTTTGATAAGTCCTATTTTAATGAGATAAAGAGAGGAATATTACAATCGAAAGAGGCCGGAAAGCGAGTATTTCCACCAGAGGATTCTGTTTTTACGGTATTTTCCCAGCCTAAAAGTCATATTAAAGTGGTTATTTTAGGTCAAGATCCTTATCACGGAATGGGGCAGGCGAATGGTTTGGCATTCTCCGTGCAAAGAGGGGTGAGAATTCCTCCTTCATTACGTAATATTTATCGCGAGTTAGAAACTGATATTGAAGGTTTCATTGCGCCACAAGATGGCGATTTAACGGCTTGGTGTAATGAAGGGGTATTTCTGCTCAATACTGTTTTAACCGTAGAGGAAAAATCTGCCAACTCTCATGCCAAAATTGGTTGGGAGCATTTTACAACAGCGGTAATAGAAGAGATTAATACTCATTGTGAAAATGTAGTGTTTATACTTTGGGGGAGTCATGCTCAAAAGAAAGGCGCCAATATTTATTCAGATAAACATCATGTTATTCATAGTGTTCATCCTTCTCCGCTCTCCGCTTATCGAGGCTTTTTTGGCTCGAAACCCTTTTCAGAGACTAATGATTATTTGATATCTAAAGGAAAGTCTCCGATCAATTGGCAAAATTAAGCAGGGACTTTATTTCATTAGAGCAGAAAAGCTTATCGGATGTCTCTCCTTTCTAGAACCCTAAATTGTGTCATTAACACTGCACAATTTAGGGCTTTTTTATGGGGGAAATTTCGGGTATTAAAGAAAAATCACGAAACAGTCAGTTTGTTGTTGGCGAAGCTTTTGGCATGTTGCTTCTGCTTCTCGTTCGTTCATACCTGAAAGTAGGGCGCGATAATATTCTCCAGTGTTGAAGATCTGAACATTACCATTGCGAA
>JASLEF010000149.1 GCA_030151245.1 Ignatzschineria sp.
CAATTATTCCTACGATTGTTTATTTTAATTTTATAGTTCAAAGGGACTCGGATTTGCTACAATGTCAAATTCAGTATTTGGAAATGAAGTAGTAGTTTGAGTAATTTGCTTTAAGATTTCAAGCGATCTCTTTAAATTAACATTAAAAAGTAGAATTTATATCACTATGTATTACGAACAGAAAAAATCAAAAAGATCTTTTAAGTGGCTCTATTTAATCCTGATAATTGCTTTTATCGTATGGGTAATGCTTGATGACACCGATAAAGAAAATGAATCAAATCAGATCATCGAAGTTCAGTTACCACGATAAGGTCTATCTCAGTCTAACTTTGAACACTATTTATATATATGTCAAAAAAAATGAATAAACCTGGAAAAAAAGGGATCGAGAGGATTGTCGCTGCTGCGGGGTATTCTTGGAAGGGGCTAAAGGCAGCCTATCGTAGCGAAGCAGCTATTCGGCAAGAGTTGTGGGCCGGCGTTATCATTATTCCTTTAGCGTTTTACCTTGCAGAAAGTGGTGTTGAATTAGCATTGCTTTTAGGTAGTGCGCTACTGATCTTTTTAATGGAGCTTGTCAATTCAGCACTCGAAGCTGTCGTTGATCGAATAAGTTCTGAATATCATCCGTTATCGGGACAAGCAAAAGATATTGGGTCTGCGCTGGTGATGATGGCGATGATTATTTTTGCAATTGTTTGGGGTGCTATTCTTTTTTATCCAACATCATAGATTGAGTGGGTCAGAAAAACTATTGAGGCTATGAAATCGCCATGGCCATTATGGAAATATAAAATATTGTTATAAATTTAGTTGCTAGAATCCTTCTTAGGTCGAAGCTGTTTATAACCGTAAGAAACATTACAAATAAAGAATGAGCATAGAAGCTTATTAAAATTTAGAGTTGAGGCAAGTTGTGATTGTATTAGGAATAGAGAGTTCTTGTGATGAAACTGGTGTTGCCATCTATTGTGGTGAAAAAGGATTGTTAGCACATCAGTTGTATTCGCAAATTGCCTTACATGCTCAATATGGTGGTGTGGTCCCAGAATTAGCGTCAAGAGATCATATTCGCAAGTTACCTTTGTTGGTAAATGCCGCAATAGAAGAAGCGGGCATTAATATGTCTGACTTAGAGGGTATTGCTTTTACAAGAGGACCTGGGCTAATTGGGGCATTGATGGTTGCGGCAACTTATGCTCAAGGGTTAGGGTTAGCGCTAAATGTTCCGATTTTAGGGGTGAATCATATGGAGGCGCATCTGATGGCTGTTATGCTTGAAAGCGAGAAGCCTGATTATCCTTTTATAACGCTCTTAGTTTCTGGTGGGCATACGCAGTTAGTATTGGTGAAGTCTTTTGGAGAGTATGAGTTATTAGGCGAAAGCTTAGATGATGCTGTTGGCGAAGCATTTGATAAAACTGCGAAAATTATGGGGTTGCCATACCCTGGTGGACCTGAGCTTGCAAGGCTTGCAGAAGGTGGTGATGCTTCTAAATATGAATTTCCAAGACCGATGTTAAATCGTCCAGGGTTAGAGTTTAGTTTTAGTGGTATTAAAACTAAAGCGCTTTTGACAATCGAAAATGCGACAGAGGAAGCGTATCCAGATATTGCGGCAGGATTTCAAGAGGCGCTTATTGATACTTTAATTCAAAAATCCTTAAGAGCTCTGAAGCAGACAGGTGTGACAGCGTTAGTTGTCTCTGGTGGGGTGGGGGCTAACAAGCATTTACGGGCTGAGCTTAAAAGATTGTCAGTAACATTGGGATTTAAAGTTTATTTTCCAAGGTCAGAATTTTGTACGGATAATGGTGCAATGGTCGCTTACTTAGGTTATGAGCGCTTATCTCGCGGAGAAGTTTCTACGGAAGTGAAATTAAAAGCGCGATGGCCGATTAATCAAATTTCTCAATATTCTGAAAGTGAGTAAATAACGATGAATGATCTCTATTTGAAACAACGTTGGTATGAACTCCTACCTCAAGCTCGATTGGGGGTTAATGCCTCTTTTGATGTGCAAAGTTATCGAACTGATTTTCAAAAAGATTTTGATCGCTTGATTTTTTCAGCTGCTTTCAGGAGATTACAAGATAAGACTCAGGTTTTTCCTTTAGCGCAGACGGATTATGTGCGGACACGTTTAACACACAGTTTAGAAGTGAGTAGTGTTTGTCGTAGTTTTGGCTCGATGTTGGGAGAGTATCTAGTTGAGAATCAGCGTTTAGAAAATATTACGCCAGCAGATCTAGGGGCAATTCTTGCTGCTGGAGCCTTAGCGCATGATATAGGGAATCCTCCTTTTGGGCATGCAGGTGAAGAAGCAATTAGTCGTTTTTTTAAAAAAAATCCGATAGGGCAGCAAGCTATCGCGAAAATGAGTATTGCCGAGCAGGCAGATTTCTTAGCTTTTGAAGGGAATGCTCAAGCGTTTAGAGTCTTAACGAGACTGCAGAACTCTGATAATAAAGGGGGATTACAGCTCTCCTTTCCAGTTTTGGCATCTATTATAAAATATCCTTGTGCTAGCTTTGATAAGCCGAAGGATCAAAATGTTGCCTTTAAGAAATTTAATTATTTTCAATCCGAGAAAGCTCTTTTTACAGAGGTGGCAGAAAAGTGTCACCTTGTGAAGCATGAAACAATAGAAGGCGCATGGTATCGGCATCCGTTAACTTATCTTCTAGAGGCTGCCGATGATATTTGTTATCACTTGGTGGACTTAGAGGATGCCTACCGACTCTCATTAATTAGTAGCGAAGAGATAACTCATTATTTAGAGGCGGTCATTGAAGTTACAACAGAGTTGCCTGTCAGAAAGCTCGCTAAAATTGGGCGAACTAAAGATAAGGTGGAATACTTAAGAGCCTTTGCTATAGGTCTTTTAATTGATCAAGCAATGCAGGTCTTTAAAGATCATGAGCAAGCAATTGTTGAGGGGCGTTTTACATCTAGTCTTTTAGATTATATTCCAGCTGCACAAGTGTTAAGGGAGATTAAAGCCTACTCTCAAGATCATGTTTATCATTCAGATACTGTTTTGGAAGTTGGTATTGCTGGTTTTAAGGTTTTAGATACCTTGTTAGAGGCATTTGTAGGGGCGGTAGAGCAAGGAGCGAGCGGGGGAGCTAGAACGAAGATGCTTCTGAAATTCTTGCCCGATCAGTTTTTTACCGAAAATAGATCTGTTAGTGACGATCCTTATACCCGAGTACAGCAAGTAACAGACTTTGTGTCAGGGATGACGGATCGCTATGCCGTAAAAGTATTCAAAATGATTACAGGGGTTGATTTGCCTGTATAAGTCTTGTTTAATATGCGCTAAACCTCGTGGCTTGGCGTTTTAGCCTTGATACTATTATATTGATAGATATCAAGACACTACTGCTTGATTCTAGTAAGATGAGGGTTCGAGTAACATTAGTATGGGATGCATTTAATATGATGTTTGTTAAATTTTGGGGGAACTATGGGACAAAGTAAAAGTCTTCATGATCATTATGAGTACGGGGTCATCCGAGGGCTCGTAATTAGTACTCTGTTTTTCGGAGCGCTAGGATTATCCGCTGGGCTTTGGGCAGCGCTTGAGCTGACTTGGCCTATTTTAAACTTTGACTTACCAGGACTTTCGTTCGGACGTCTAAGACCTGTTCATACCACGTTAGTAATTTTTGGTATGGGGGGATCTGCGTTAATTGGTACGTCTTTTTATGTAGTACAAAGAACCTGTCAAGTTCGCTTGGCATTTCCAGTGCTAGCATATATTGTGTGGATTGGTTGGACGATCGTCTTTACGCTTGTACCGATTAGTTACATGATGGGCTATACGCAAGGTAAAGAGTATGCAGAATTTGAGTGGATTTTTGACTGGGCTGTAGCTGTTCTTTGGTTGATGTACTTCTTAGTGTATGTCACAACTGTTCTACGCCGTAAACAAAAGCATATCTATGTTGCTAACTGGTTCTACCTCGCATTTATTCTTGCAACAACGCTTCTCCATGTATTTAACAATATCTCTATTCCTGTATTTGGGGCAGAAGGTCTTAAATCATATAACGTCTTTAGTGGTATGCAGGATGCGATGGTTCAATGGTGGTATGGACATAACGCTGTTGGGTTTATTTTAACGGTTGCATTCCTAGGTATGATGTATTACTTCGTACCAAAAGAAGCGGGACGTCCTGTTTACTCGTATCGTCTCTCAATTGTTCACTTCTGGGCATTAACGTTCCTTTATATGTGGGCAGGAGCTCACCATTTACACTGGACTTCACTTCCTGACTGGGTTTCATCGCTTTCAGCGACATTCTCAATTATTCTCTTACTCCCATCATGGGGAGGAATGATTAACGGGATTATGACGTTGTCTGGTGCATGGGATACGATTCGTACAAACCCGATTATTCGATTCATGGTTGTTTCATTATCATTCTATGGTATGGCGACATTTGAAGGTCCTTTAATGAGTTTACGTTCAGTTAACGCATTGTCACACTATACTGACTGGACTGTTGGTCACGTTCATGCAGGGGCTCTTGGTTGGGTTGCGATGATTACATTCGCATCACTCTATCACATGGTTCCACGTGTGTTTGGTGGTAAAATCTGGAGTGAGCGTTTGATCTTTGCACACTTCTGGTTAGCTACAATCGGTATCGTAATCTATATTGTTTCACTTTGGGTTGCGGGTATTGGTCAAGGTATGATGCTTCGTGCGTTTAACCCTGAGTATGGAACTTTAGCGTATGAGTTTATTGAAACAGTTAAATTTATGCATACTCCATATATTTTCAGAGCGATCGGTGGCGGCATGTTCTTACTTGGTGCAGTTCTTATGATCATTAACTTCGTGATGACGATGATCGTTGGTACTCGTGCTCAAGCGGATAACAATGCGTTAATCCCTGATGCAAAAGCTCATGCATAATAGGAGAAAATTTTAAATGATTAAACATGAACGTTTAGAAAAAAATACTGGGCTATTACTTCTCTTTACACTGGCTGTGATCAGTATTGGTGGATTGATTGAAATTGTCCCACTCTTCTATATCGATGGTTCTATTGAAGAAGTTAAGAAGAATGTGACTGAAGTTAAGCTCGATGAGAATTACAAACCTGTTCTTGATGAAAATGGTAAAGCAGTAATGGTGACTCGTGAAGTAGATGCGATTCGTCCTTACACACCACTTGAATTCTTAGGTCGTAATATTTATGTTGCTGAAGGTTGTTATAACTGTCACTCACAACAAATTCGTCCAATGCAGGATGAGTATGAGCGTTATGGTCACTACTCATTAGCAGCTGAGTCTCAATTCGACAAGCCGTTCCAATGGGGATCTCGTCGTATTGGGCCAGATCTTGCGCGTGTTGGTGGTAAAATGGATAATCAGTGGCATGTTGACCACTTGAAAGATCCAAAGAGCCGTGTACCTGCTTCTATTATGCCGAAGTATCCATGGTTAGCTGAAGACGATCTTTACTATGCTGACGTTAAAGAGCATTTAAGCGCAGCACGTATCGCAGGTGTTCCGTATTCTAAAACTCAAGAAGAGTATGAAGCGAATATTGAGCGCTTTGGTGTAGATGTTGCGAATATGCTTGTTATTGATCTTGCAGCTCAAAATTTAGAAGCACAAGCTGTTGCAGGAAACTATGATATGAACCCTAATCGTCTTACAAAGATGGACGCAATTGTTGCTTACCTACAGGTATTAGGAACAATGGTTGAGTTTAAAGAAGATCAGGGCATTGAATTCAGTGAATTCCGTTAATTAGAAGGAGAATGTGAGATGATGGATTTCTTTATGTGGTTTACAGATTTAGGTAACAGTAAAACTTTAGCTGCTGTTATTTTCTTCTCAGTTTTTATCGGAATCATCATCTATACATTTACCGGTAAAGAACGGAAAAAACGTTTTGATGAATATCGATATATTCCATTTATGGATGATGAAGAGTTTATTTTTGATCAGAAAAATTCTGCAGAGCAGAAAGATCAAAAAAAACATGAGCAGAAATAGTGGGCTCTTCATCATCAAAATGACTGAGGAATAAAATAATGAGTGATAACAACATAAATAAAAAAGAAGTAGAGAACTTAGAAGCCGATACAACCGGTCATGTGTGGGATGGTGATCTTCAGGAATATAATAATCCTCTCCCAAGATGGTGGCTCTATGCTTTCTATGCGACGATTGTATTCGCAATTGGTTACTGGATTCTTTTCCCGACTTGGCCTCTGCCAAATACTTTTACAAAAGGTATGTATATGGTTGAGATTGAGCGTCCTGTTGTTCAGCAATCGGGTGATGAATTAGTGAATGCTGAAGATGCTGATAATGCTGCAATGGAGAAGGTAAAAGTTCACTGGAGTACTCGTACTCGATTGGTGAATGAATTACAGTTTTCTAAAGAAGCTGAGTTACGTCATAAGCACTTCTCTGAGTTAATGGTGAAAACTGAAGAAGAGATTATCAATGACCCAGATATGATCAAGTTTGCTGAAAATGCAGGTAAGACGTTGTTTGTAGACAACTGTGCAACTTGTCATGGTCCGCAAGCGGAAGGGGTTGTAGGACTTTATCCTAAC
This sequence comes from Ignatzschineria sp., assembly GCA_030151245.1. Classification (GTDB taxonomy): domain Bacteria; phylum Pseudomonadota; class Gammaproteobacteria; order Cardiobacteriales; family Wohlfahrtiimonadaceae; genus Ignatzschineria. The sequence continues at coordinate 6,593 of JASLEF010000149.1, forward strand.
CTAAACGATGATAACTGGTTGTGGGGTGGACGTCTTGCTCAGATCGAAGAGACTATTAAGTTAGGGGTTAACGGAGAAGATGGGGGTAGACGTAGTAATATGACTGCCGGTAAACTCTCAATGACACCTGCTGAGATTGAAGATGTTGCAAAATATACACTTTCACTCTCAAATAACTATACGCCAGATGAAGCAACTTCACGTGGTGAGGAGTTGTTCTTCGGGAAAGGTGCTTGTTTTACCTGTCACGTAGACTTCACAAAAGATCCTCGTAAAGCACAAGGTAACCCATTATTAGGGGCGCCTAACTTGACGGATCAGATTTGGGAAATTGTAGATATTAATTCATTAACAACTCCAGAAGAGAAGATTGCAGCGATCATTCCGCAAATTCGTGAAGGGGTTGATGCTAATACTACAAATCGTGTAATGCCGCGTTGGGAGTATCGTTTAAGTCCGGAGCAAATTCGTGCTTTAGCGGTATATGTACACCAGTTAGGTGGTGGTAAAACAGCTGATAACGAGTAGTATTTAGCAGTAATAGCTAATGATAGACTTCGGTAAATGTTAGCTAGAGTGTTTAAAAAGTCCTTTAAAAGAAATTTTAAAGGACTTTTTTTGATATAGAACGTTTAATGATGATTACTTTGATGGGAATGCTTAAGGTTCTGTGTAAAGTTAGGTATAATATGGGCAATAATAATTAGCTCATAAAGGTGTATCAAGTGGCGAAAAATCTATCAGAGCAGAATCCATCCACTCCATCTAGTGGAGATTTATACGCAAAGCGTATTCCTATTTATCCAAGGAGCGTCAAAGGGAAATTTAGGACTTTTAAAAGTTCTGTTCTCGCGTTAGCCTTCCTTGTGTTTTATCTCTTACCATGGGTGCCATGGGATCGTGGGCTAGGCTTGCCAGGGCAAGCGGTTGTCTTTGATTTAACAGCAAAAACATTCTACATTTTTAGTTTGCCGGTTGATATTCAGAATATCTTCTGGCTGGCCGGAGTGTTAGCAATTTTTGCTTTCTTGCTCTTTTTTGTAACGGCGATATTTGGGCGAGTATTTTGTGGTTATTTCTGCTTCCAGACATTATGGACTGATGCGTTCATAATGATTGAAGGTTGGGTCCAGGGAAATCGAAATGTTCGTAAAAGATTGCATGAAGGACCATGGACTGGCGAGAAAATCGGTAAAATAGGTCTTACTTGGCTAATTTGGTTAGCAGTAGCATTCTGGACAGGATTTACTTTCGCGTCTTATTGGATGCCAGCACCTGAGCTGATAAAAGTTGTCTTTATTGGTGAGGCTCCCTTTGCTGCATATGGTACCATTGCGTTTATTACGGCAGCTACATTTATTTCTGCGGGTTTCTCAAGAGAACAAGTATGTACTTATATGTGTCCGTATGCACGATTCCAAGGGGTGATGTTTGATAGGGATACATTAGTAGTAACTTATGATGAAGCTCGTGGTGAGCGTGAAAAAGGACGAGCAAAACCTACGAAAGGTCTCCGAGATCGTGATGAGCGTATCAAAGAGGGCTATGGGGATTGTATTGACTGTGATCTTTGTGTCCAGGTTTGTCCTGCTGGTATTGATATTCGTGAAGGGATTAACTATAAGTGTATTACTTGTGGTCTCTGTATCGATGCTTGTCATAATATGATGACAAGTCTCAAATACCCAACTGGTCTTATTCGCTATGATTCTGAAAATGGGCTAGAAGGAAAGAAAACGAACTACTTCTCTCCTCGAAATATTGGTTATGGTATTGTGATTATCATTGTTTCCTCTATTTTAGCTTGGAGTGTTATGCATCGAGATGTCGCTCACTATATTGTTGAATCATCTCGTAAGCCGGCAACGATACTGAGTGATGGGCGATTGCAAAATACCTATGAAGTTAAATTTAATAACCTTACGCTAGAACCACAGCAGCTGCATGTAGAGGTGGAGAACGAAGGTTACGAGCTTTCTATGCAGTTCAATGAGATTGTATTAAAGCCTGGTGAGAGGGTTGCATTGAATGCAGCAGTCCGTAAAGGTAAGGATGTGGCATATTCACCGGATGTGACTTTCATTTTAACAGTAACGGATCCTGCGACCGGTGCTGTCATTGATACTCAAAAAATGAAAGCGATTTTCCTCAATAAATAAAAGGATCAAGGATTGTACTTATGAATGAAACAGTCGCGATTATGCTGTTAGGCGTCGCTTGTGTGTTAGTTGCTTGTTTAGTACTACACAAGTTGTTGAGATTTACGCCGCTACAAGCAGCGAGTATTACTGCTCTAATGGGAATTGCTGTCGTCGTTCCATTCTCCATCTTAAGATGGAGGGGAGGGGATGTATTTACGCTCTATATCACGTGTAACTTAATGGCATCGTTTGCCTACTATCTTATTAGCTCGGGGGGAATGAAGAGCCTTCGAGGTAAAGATGGCAAAAGAATGCATTGGGCGCCAATTACCGTTTTAGGTTTTTTCCTGGTATTGACCATTCAAAACGGTGCTTTTGTGGTGATGGCAGAGAAAGGGCTAATTTTTAAAAGTAATGCTGAAGATTCATTTGTCAGTACACGCTTTCCAGGTGAAGTCCCGAATGCTTATCAGAAAAAAGAAGCTTATTATAATGCTTATCAAAAGCGTCTTGCTGAGCAAGAAGCGAGGGGATGGCAGGTGAAGTTCGGCTTTACTAATAAGCCTTATGCGAATCAAGATAATTTCTTTATGGTGGAATTATTAGATAAAGATAATACTCCTTTAGAAGATGCCGATGTTGTTGCGAAGTTTACAAGGTCTGCTGAACAGGAGTTAAATCGTAGTTATGTTCTTGAGATGTTAGAGCCTGGACTTTACTCTATTCCTGTTAATTTAGAGCGCGTCGGTCCATGGGGGTTAGAGCTTGATATAGAACGGGGTGATGAAACTCATGAATTAGTGGGGCGTACACTCATTAATTGTGCTCCAGGTGTTGAGTGTGATTTAGAGAGTAAGCTTCGAGTTCATTAAACTTCTGGTCAGTTGTTGAGAGCATTATAGAAAAGAGCAGAAATGCTCTTTTTTACTTTTCTAACTAAAAAGGGAGGTTCTTCTTGTAGTGGGGCTATTGGGGAGTATGAATAGGTTTTTTTAAGGGCAGTTAAAAACTTTAATGAAATCGATTTAATATTGTCTTATTAACAGTTTTTTAAGAACTTTAAAATTCAGTACATCTTAGAATGAAGATATTACATGCTTTGTTATTGGTGTATTAGCCGTTATTACAGCGATTCTTTAAGTGAAATGCGTACCCTTAAAATAAAGCCTAAGGTTTATATGAGTAAAATGATGAATGCTGGTAAAATTGCTGAAGGTTAGAACATTATCTTCAGCGTGATTGTTTTATAATCTGTCTGAAATAAATCAATAGGGTATAAATATTTTTTATGACAAAAATTTTGGATAAGCTTCAATGTTATCATTGTGAACTACCGATCACAGGTAAGGCTCCTTTTTTTGCGCAAATTCAAGGGCAAGAGCAGCCGATGTGTTGTGCGGGTTGTCGTGCTGTTGCTGAGATGATAGATCAATCAGGATTGACAAAATATTATGATTTTAGATCCGAGGCAGCTGAAAGACCAGAAACGGCATTGAATCTTATTCCAGATGAATTAAAACAGCAGATGCATTTTTATGACCATCCAGATGTCGCGGTGCAATTCATCTCTAAAAGAGTCGATAAACAGGGAGTTGAATTGTGTGATGCGTATCTAATTATCGATAAGATCACGTGTGCTGCTTGTGTCTGGTTATTAGAAAACACGGTCAAACGCTTAAAAGGTGTGGAACGTTTTGATATTAATTTGACGACTCATCGGGCGCATTTAAGTTTCAATCCTCATGAAATTAAAATTTCTGAAATTCTCATTGCTATCTTGAATCTTGGATATCAAGGTACGCCATATGATGAGCAAGTTGAGCAGAAACGACTTAAAACAGAGTGGCGTTCTCTATTGATGGAGTTTGGAATCGCAGCGCTCTTTTCAATGCAGGTGATGACGATCTCTGTTGCGCTCTATTTTGGATACTATTCTGGTGATATGACTGATAGCTCTTACCAGTTATTACGCTGGTTTAGTCTTTTTGCAACAATTCCTTGTGCGACTTATTCTAGTCGTAGTTTTTATAAGTCTGCGTATTACGATCTTAAAAATCGTCATTTGACGATGAATGTCAATATTTCTCTAGCTGTCATTGCCGGCACTTTATGGAGCGCTTACAACACTGTGATGGGGGTTGGAGAGACTTATTATGAAGGTGTGACAATGTTTGTCTTTTTGCTATTAGGCGCGAGGGTTTTAGAAACCAATGCAAGACACAAGTCTCTCCTTATTTCGGATGATATTTTAAAACTGAAGCCTAATTTTGCAGAGCGTTTAAATCTAGATGGATCGATAGAGCTCGTTGCTACTAATCGTTTAGCGGTTGATGATGTTTTGTTAATCAAACCAGGCGAGAGTATCCCGGTTGATGGTGTATTGCTAGATGAGATTGCAATGGTCGATGAATCCCTATTGTCAGGTGAAAGTTTACCGCTAGAAAAGCATTTAGGAGATTCGCTAATTGGTGGTTCTGTAAACTATGAGCAGCCTCTTAAGATGAGAGTCACGACAGTTGGTGCAGAAACGGTGCTATCACAAATGGCACGGCTTATTGACCGTTCAATGAGTGAAAAGCCTAAGATTGCAATGCTGGCAGATATTATTTCAACCTATTTTGTAATAGGTTTACTGATCGCTTGCGTAGGGACATTTATGGCGTGGTACTTTATTGATGGTGTATCTCAGGCATTTGCTGTTACCCTTGCTGTTTTAGTTGTTTCTTGTCCTTGTGCATTAGCATTGGCGACGCCCTCAGCCTTGAGTGCTGGCAATCAAGCGATTATTGAAAAAGGACTTATTGCAACGAGAGCCGGGGCGCTAGAAACTTTAGGAAAAGTGACGGATATTGTCTTTGATAAAACAGGTACGCTCACGGAAGGTCGATTAACGGTTGAGAAAGTACATCGTTTTACAGATCTTAGTGAGTATGAGTTGATGCAGATTGCGGCAACCTTAGAGGCAACCTCAAGTCATCCTATCGCGTTTGGATTTAATGAGTGGCTTTATAAGAAGAAGGCGTCACTTTTATCGGTTTCTTCTATTGAGAATGTGGTAGGTCGTGGCATTATTGGGAGTATTGACGATGTCGAATATAAGATTGGTCGTTTAGATTGGTTTAACTTAGAAGGTTTAGAGATAAAGTTTGATTCAGGTCTTTGGGTAGGGCTAGGTATTGGTGAGCAGTTATTGGCGGCATTTTCACTTCTCGATACATTAAAAGAGGATACTGAATCGGTGATTAATTACTTAAAGTCACAAGGTTATCAGTTGCATATTTTAAGTGGAGATCGGCAGGAGACAGTGAACCAGTTTAATCAGACTCTACAGATCGATGATGTTAGAGGGGATCTTTTGCCGAAAGATAAATTGCAATATGTAGAGATGCTACAAGAAAAAGGGGCGATAGTGGCTATGCTAGGCGATGGTATTAACGATGGGCCTGTTTTAGCAAAAGCGGATGTCTCCATCGCAATTGGTCAAGGGGCATTATTAGCCCAATCAACGGCCGACATGATTCTGATGAGTAAAAATCATTTAGAACCTTTAGTTGAAGGGCTAAAAATTGCCAAAAGAACTGATAAAATTATTACGCAAAACCTTTTTTGGGCGTTATTATATAATATTGTTGCAATTCCGTGCGCAATGACAGGATTTGTCTTACCATGGATGGCTGCATTAGGAATGAGTTTAAGCTCATTAATCGTGGTTGGAAACACGTTACGAATTAGGGAGGGTCGATCAGAATAATGAGTCCGTTATTTATATTACTTCCATTAACATTAGTGGGAATGATTGCCGCAGGTTACGCTTTCATTTGGGCTGTACGCTCAGATCAATTTGATGATATGGAAGGACCGGCGCATCAGATACTATTTGATGAAGATGTTCGTCCCTTAGAGAAACAGACAGTAGAGAAATCTGTAGAACAAGTGTCTTCTCTAAAAGAAGACCAAAGTATTCCAAAAGAAGGTTAGAAAATGAAGATAGATCATAAAACAGTAGAGTGGTTAGCTTTTTTATCACATCTACGTATTGATGATGCAAAGTTAGAGAGCCAAAAAATGAGGCTTGAAGATATGGCTGAAGTGATTCGGGGGATTAAAGAGGTTAATACCGAAGGAATTGAGCCGATGACAAATCCTTTTGATGCAACACTGACCTTACGTGCTGATGTTGTGACTGTTAAGAATGAGCGTGAAGAGCTCCAGAAACTGTCACAAAGTGTTGAAAATGGTTTATATCTTGTTCCTCAGGTTATTGAATAAAAGAGTATTATTATGCATAAACAGACTATCTCAGAGCTCCGTGCTCAACTAGAGAAAGGCGACGTTTCAGCTTTAGAAGTTGAAGAGTACTTTCAGGCGCGTATTGAAAAATATGATACCGCATTAAATAGCTTTATTACGACAACATTTGATGAAGCAAAAATAGCTGCAAAAAAGGCCGATGAAGCTATAAAAACAGGGGAATCTGCACTTTTAACGGGGGTTCCGATTGCGCATAAAGATCTTGTATCGACAAAAGGGATACTGACGACAGCAGCCTCTAAAATGTTGGGGAATTATGTCCCACCATTTGATGCAACAATTGTTGAAAAACTCCGTCATCAGGGGGTTGTATCGCTTGGTAAAGTCAATATGGATGAGTTTGCAATGGGGTCTACCGGTGCAACAAGTTTCTATGGCACAACTAATAACCCATGGAATGCTGATCATGTAGCGGGAGGATCATCAAGTGGTTCAGCTGCAGCTGTTGCGGCAGGACTGGTAATGGCGGCGACAGGATCAGATACCGGTGGTTCCATTCGTCAACCAGCAAGCTTTTGTGGAGTTACGGGTATAAAGCCTACTTATGGGCGAGTTTCTCGTTATGGATTAGTCGCATTTGCTTCATCATTAGATCAAGGCGGGGTTTTAGCCAAAACAGCGGAAGATTGTGCGATTGTGCTTGAAGGAATGGCTGGATTCGATGAGAAAGATCCAACATCAGCAAATCGAGTATTGCCAGCATTTTCAAAAGAATTAAATCAGTCTTTGAAAGGGACTAAAATGGCGTTGCCGAGAGATTTCTTTGCAGGGGATATTGATGCTGAGACGGCAAAAGCAATTGATGAAACTTTAGCTATTTATCGTCAATTAGGCGTGGAAATGGTGGAGATTGATCTAAAATATCATGAATTAGTAACGCCTGTTTATTACGTGATTGCGCCGGCAGAAGCTGCGAGTAACTTATCGCGTTTTGATGGTATTCGTTTTGGTTATCGTGCGGAAAATGCCCAAAGCTTGGAAGATCTTTACTATCGTACTAGAACTGAAGGGTTTGGCGAAGAGGTGAAAAGCCGTATTTTAATGGGAACTTACGCGACAACAGATCTTCTTTATCAGGATTTCTTCATCAAGAGTCAACAGATTCGTCGTTTGATTACGAATGAATATAATGAAATTCTTCAAGATGTTGACTTTATTGCTGGTCCAACGGTTGCAGGCCCGGCATTTGGTAAAAATCATCAAGCATCTAGCATTCAAAACTCTCTTTTTGATGCAAATTTAATCGGTGCAAACTTAGCAGGATTACCCGCATTAAGTCATCAGATGGGAATGAGTGGTAATATGCCAGTCGGTTTCCATCTTGTAGGACGTGCCTTTGATGAGGCGAAGCTTTTAGCGGCTGCACATCAATATCAGCAAAACAGTGATTGGCATAAAAAATTCCCAGCGAATTTTGACTAAGTTTTCATTCCATAATTTGCAAAAGATCATTCAATTTAAGAGAACAATAGGGGAATAATGATGAGTTGGGAAATTGTAATTGGACTCGAAGTCCATACTCAGTTAACGACAAAAACCAAGCTATTTTCAGGAACAAGCACGCTTTATGGGCAGGCGCCTAATACACAGGCAGGGATCTTTGATTTAGCATTGCCGGGGGTATTACCTCGATTAAATGATGCGGTAATTGATAAGGCTATTCGCCTTGCGATAGCAACGAACTCAAAAGTTCAACAGAGAACCATTTTTGAGCGTAAGCACTATTTTTATCCAGATTTACCAAAAGGCTATCAGACAAGCCAATTAGATGCACCTATTGTGTACGATGGTCATCTAATGATTGAAACGGATAATGGACCTAAAAAAATTCGCGTGAATCGGGCGCATCTTGAAGAGGATGCAGGGGGATCTCGTCACGGCGCTGTCCCAGGAATGACGGGGATTGATCTAAATCGTGCCGGCACACCTTTATTAGAAATTGTATCAGAACCTGATTTAAGTTCTGCGAGTGAAGCAATTAGTTATCTGCGTCAACTCCATCAGATCGTCACTTGGTTAGATATTAGTGATGGTAACATGCAAGAGGGATCTTTCCGTTGTGATGCGAACGTCTCTATTAGAAAGCCGGGGGAACCGCTTGGTACTAGAACAGAGCTGAAGAATATCAACTCTTTTAGATTTATTGAGCAGGCGATTAATTATGAAGTCGCGCGTCAGATTAAAGTATTAGAATCAGGTGGCTCAATTACACAAGAAACAAGACTTTACGATTCTGATAAAAATGAAACGCGTTCGATGCGCGCAAAAGAGGAAGCAAATGACTATCGTTACTTCCATGATCCTGATCTATTGCCAATTATTATCAGTGATGAACGTATTGATGCGGTTAAAGCAAATTTTCCATTGATGCCAGAAGCATTAAAGCTTGAATTAATGGAAAAGCATGATCTTTCAGATTATGATGCTGGTGTTCTAGTGCAATCAAGGGCGATGGCAGATTATTTTACAGCTCTTTTATCATGTAAAGCTGATGCCAAGATGGCTGTAAATTGGCTATTAGGAGATGTTTCTGCATACTTAAATGAGAAGCAGCTTGAAATTAGTGAGTTGAGTATTTCTGCAGAAAGATTAGCAGGTTTATTAAATCGTATTCAAGATAAAACGATATCTAATAATATTGCGAAAAAAGTCTTTGGGCTCATGATTGAGTCGGAAAAAACGGCTGATGAAGTCATTGAGCAAGAGGGCTTAAAGCAAGTCACGGATACAGGCGCGATTGAGGGGTGGGTTGATGA
>JASLEF010000030.1 GCA_030151245.1 Ignatzschineria sp.
CTGTCCCCTTAAAGATAGGTCAAAAAAAATAAGAGAATTCTTAAAAAAGCTCAACAAGAAGGAGAATTCCCCCTACTGTTGAGCTTTTTCTATATGATAAATCATCGCAAACACCTTTTTGTATTCTCTCATAACGCTAAATCATTAATCTTTTATTTAACAAACTCCTATGATATATCTAAAGATGCTATTGGCGCTTATAACCCAAAAGGTTCCCATCGTAATCGAGCCACACCCTGCTCAATACACCAATAGATCATCACTTTTTCTAATACTTTATTTATGATTTAAAGGTGTCTTCCATGACAACAACGATAACAGCGCGTGCTGATAAAACAGCACCGCCCTCAGATACCCCCCGGAACTCTTACACACGAGTGGCTTTTGCTAGCTTTATTGGGACAGCTGTTGAGTTTTATGACTTCTATATTTTTGGCCTTGCCACAGCGCTCTTTATTGGTCCGCTATTTTTTCCAACTTCCAGCCCCGAAGCACAATCGCTCCTCTCTTTCTTAACTTTTGGGGTTGCCTTTATCGCAAGACCTGTTGGCTCTGCAGTCTTTGGCCATTTTGGAGATCGTATTGGACGTAAAACTACTCTTGTAGCATCGTTACTTATCATGGGGATTAGTACCACCCTAATCGGATTTCTTCCGACATACCATTCCGTCGGTTTCTTAGCGCCTATCCTACTCTGTATTTTACGCTTTGGGCAAGGATTAGGTTTAGGCGGAGAATGGGGAGGTGCGGCATTATTAGCGACCGAAAATGCCCCCAAAGGTAAACGCGCACTCTTTGGGATGTTCCCCCAATTAGGTCCTCCTGTGGGGTTTATCGCTTCTTGTGGCATCTTTATTCTCATTGAACAAACATTAGCGCCAGAGGCAGTCAATAGTTGGGGATGGAGAATCCCTTTTATCCTGAGCTCGGTGCTTGTCATGATTGGGCTTTACGTGCGGATGAGTATTATTGAGAGTCCCGCATTCCAAAAACTAGAAGAGAATGATGAGCGTGTCCACGTGCCTTTTATTGAAATGTGTACTAAACATTTAAAAATGCTACTTCTTGGCTCCATGAGTATGGTAGCTTGCTATACACTCTTTTTTATTATTACTGTATTCTCTTTACAATATGGTACTGCAACAACAGGACTTTATACTCGAACGGAGTACTTAGCGATGCTCTCTATTGCGGTCATTTTTATGGCTCTAGCATCCCCTATTTCAGCCATGTTATCAGACCATTATGGACGCAGACCTATTTTACTGCTTAGCTACTTTATTATCATTGCCGCCGGCATTTTATTTGGAAGTGCTGTATTAAGCGCTAATCCATTCTGGACTACGGTGTATCTCTCATTTGGTCTTTTTGCCATGGGCTTTAACTTTGCGCCAATGGGGGCTTTCTTACCCGAGATATTTCCCACCAATATTCGTTATACGGGCGCTTCAATGACGTATAATTTAGGGGGAATCTTAGGAGGCTCATTACCACCTTTTGCGATCACCTACTTCATGGGCTTTGATCAAGGTATCTATTATGTCGGTTATTATTTAGCCGCCGTTGCGGTTGTCAGCTTCTTTGCCGTGTTCTTTGTAAAAGAGACAAAGCATGTGAATATGATGAATTAATTTTGCGCTAAGCACTTATTGAAGAATATTCAATAAGTGCTATTCGACAATATAAAACATTCTGTAATTTATTCTGTAATGTACAATAAAAAATGCTCCAACGACCATGAGTGTTGGAGCATTTTTATTGCCCGCTTCGCTTAAGCGCCATCGAATATAATTCTACTGATCTTGCGCTTGTAACTGAAGTGCATCACGCATAATAAAGAATAGATCTGTTTGGTCTAACAATCCACTAACCTTTGCTGCTTGTGGGCCATAAGCGGCAATTCGTAATTGTGCACCTGTGTGATTTTGACTATCTGTATCAGTATTACTATAACTAATCGTCATAGGCGCTCCCTCTTTTGTGATAAGTGTCTGGGTCAATCCTGGTGTATTAGCTCCTGCAGGGATAATTTGGCTTGAATGAGCATGATCTGCTGTCACAATAATTAAGGTATTTCCAGCTTTCTTCGCAAACTCTAAGCCCACTTGAACTGCCTCATCAAGATCCACAGTCTCTCCGATTTGCCCACAAGCATTGGCGGCATGATCTTGCTTATCGATAGATGCCCCTTCCACTTGCAAGAAAAACCCTTTCTCATTTTGGCTTAAAAGCGTAATGGCGGTCTCTGTCATCTCTGCAAGAGTTGGAATATCAGCCGTTCTTTCAGCATTTACCATACACTCAATCGGTGCCTGTAATGCGCCATCATTGATAGCTTTCGGGCCTTTCCAGCGTACCGGCATATTTCCCTCAGAGAAGAGACCTAACAGTGGCTGCTCCTGATTTGCAGTTGTTACTGCATTCATCTCATCTAAAGAGGTCACAATCACATAGCCACGTTCTTTCGCTTGATCTAACAATGTTTTATCTTTGTAATCCCCAAAAGGTGCCACTTCAGCAAATGATTTTGCACCACCCCCTAAAGTCACATCCGCACGAGTTTCAATAAGTTGCTCTGTGATAGATCCCAAACCTCCATTTTCTAATAAAGCTTCAGGACAGAGCTCTTTGGTTGAACTTGGCGCATAACACTTTCGTTTATTCACATGCGAAATTAAGGCTGCTGGCGTGGCATCTTGTAACTCAGCTGTGGAGACATTTCCTGTTGCTAAACCCGCCGCTTTCGCAAGCTCAATCAATGTTGGAAAAGGTGTTCCATTCACATCTACGCCAAGCGCACCATTAAAAGTCTTCACACCAGAGGACCAAGCCGTCGCTGATGCTGCTGAATCTGTCACATAATTAGGGAGCTTCGTTTCACGATCTAGCGCATAGTGCGTATATTGTCCTGTAAACGGTAGCGCATCAATTCCTTTAAAATATCCCCCAGCTCCTTCTGCATAATTACGCGCAATGGTAATTTCAGAATCCCCCATCCCATCACCGATAAAGAGAATCACATTTTTCACATCATGCTTCTCCATCTCTGTTTTTAATGCGGCAATTTGATCTTCAGAAAGCCGTGTTGCCCCCTGCTTCTCAATAATATTGCCATTTGATCCACGATCAAAAATATCATCACCTGCCAAAGCCACGTTAAAAGTGCTCACAGCAAGTAAGGCCGCACATAAAGAATTTAAAGGAAATTTTTTTAAATGATTAAACATAATTTTCAACCTCAATCTACAGTAATGGGATTAGATAAAAGTAGTATAAATATTCAATATGACACGACGATAACAGAGAGTGCTCGTAATAGATTTTCGACAATTCCCTCTCTGAACGACACCATTTAAAAAATTTCATCATAAAAAAAGAGATACAGCTATCGCCATATCTCTTCTACTTCAGTCTCCATTCAAGCTTCTAGCAATACTCATAGAAACTCACTGAAGTTCGAGGTGATCCATCAACTTTTCAATGGTTTTGACGGATCGATACTTATTAAACCACTCTAAACCTTCTTCGGTTGTAGTTTTAGGATGATACTCACAACCTACCCAACCGTTGTATCCTAGCTCATTGAGTAAATTAAAGAGCCAAGGATAGTTAAGCTCACCTTGATTCGGTTCATGACGATAAGGGACAGAAGCAATTTGAATATGCTTCACAAGTTCAATATGCTTCTTCAAGAAATTAGTAATATCACCATCAACTAATTGCGCATGAAAGAAGTCATACTGTAACCCTACATTTTTTCGATCAATTTTTTGAAGCAATGCTAACGCTTCATATTGACTATGAAAGAGATAATTGGGCTTGATCGGCGGACTTAATGCTTCAATCACAACATCAAGATTATGGGCCGCAAATCTTTCCGAAGCATAATGTATATTCTCAATAAATACCTGCTCATATACCGATTTATCTGCATTTTCAGGAACCACTCCCGCCATCACATGAACTCTTGGGCATTGAAGCGCAACCGCATACTCTAACGCATTATCAATCATCTGACGGGCTTCTTCCTCTCTTCCAGGAATAGCCGCTAACCCCCACTCTCCTTTCGTAACATCTCCGGGTGCAGTATTAAAAAGTACCTGCTTCAACTGATATTTTTCTAATAAATTCGCTAATTCTAGCTGACTATAATCATAAGGAAAAAGAAATTCAACCGCACTAAAACCCGCTTTTGCCGCCTTCTCAAAACGATCTAAAAAATCAACTTCCTGGAACATCATTGATAGGTTTGCTGCAAACTTTGGCATAAAATTTATCCTTTTAGCTCATCTATTTGAGCCTCTGTTAAATAACGAATACTTTGACCTTGAAGAGTAAAATAGAGCTTCGCTGCATCTTCCATCTCTTCTAAATTATCCGCTGCAACTTGTAACGTATCACCTGTCACAACAGGCCCATGATTGGACAGTAAAAACGCTTTATAATAAGGAGATAATTTTCCTAAATCACTTGCTAGCATTCCATCTCCAGGACGATAGTAAGGTACTACAGGGATCTCTCCTACCCGCATCACCACATAAGGAGTAAAAGGCTTAATAGCATTTTTGGGATCCAAATTCTCTAAACAAGAGAGTGCCGTTAAATAAGTACAATGAAGATGTACAATCGCCCGATGCTTAAAATTTTCTCGATAAATAGCTCGATGAAAAATCACTTCTTTCGAAGGTTTATCCCCAGAAACCCATTCCCCATCTAGCGTCACTTTAGAGAGCGTTTCACTCTTTAACGTGCCAAGACATGAGCCCGTTGGCGTTGCGATGACCGTTTGATTATCCGATAACAAAATGGAGAGATTACCGGCAGATCCTGTAGCATAGCCGCGATCGAAAAATGATTTCCCGATTCGGACAATCTCATCTCGTGCCAATAATTCTTCTTGCGCTAATGCTTCTTTAGATATCTCTACTGTCATACAGGAAACTCCTTTTGCGCTCTCATAAAGAAATCTTCATCCCCAAAGTTTCCTGACTTAAGGGCTAAAGAGATCGCATTCTCAACACCTTTAACCCATGGCACTCCCGGAGAGATTGTGGGCCCAATGTAAAAACTCTCAACATCCAGTGCTTGCGTTACAACCCCTGAAGTTTCTCCACCAGCAATAATAAAGCGAGTAAATGCTCTCTCCTTAAGATGCTGTGTTAATAATCGAAATGTCTCTTCTACCGCTAAACTTGCTGTTTCCGCACCAAACTCTTGCTGAATCTCTGCCAGCTTCACGGCATCACTGGTCGCATAAATCAGTGGAGCAAAATCCGTTTGCTCACTTGATTGCTCAATCCATCGAACAATATCTTTAACATAAATCTCACGAGACTGCGGATCAACCACCTTTGCCACATCAATCCTAAAACTAGGAGCTTGCATTTGATAACGCGCAACTTGCTGATTCGTCATTGCCGAGCAAGAACCCGAGAATATAATCGCCTTTCCTGCAACAGGATATCCTTTTGCTTTAGCATCATCTGATGATAAATGATCTCCAACATGCGCCCTTGCCAGCCCAATTGCGAGCCCCGATCCTCCCGTCACAAGCTTCATTGCTTTAACGGCCGCGCCTTGAGTCACTAAATGTGCTTCTGTTAACGCATCCATGACCACATAATTGACCCCTTCATCCTCAAGAGATTTTAGCTGTGCTTTTACAAACTCAACGCCTTTATCAAGATTCTCCGCAGTGATCAGCCCCACAGTCCCTTTTGCCTGCATCGCCATAAGACGTAATAAACTACTATCTGTCATGGGGTTTAAAGGATGATTTTTCATAGGTGAATCAGCTAAAAGCTGATCTAATACAAAAAGATACCCTTTATAGACTGTACGTCCATTTACAGGTAATGCCGGCGAAATAATCGTCATATTAGAATCTAATGCCTCCAAAAGCGCATCAGTAACAGGACCGATATTTCCCTCAGCCGTACTATCAAATGTCGAACAATATTTAAAATAAACCTGTTCACAATCATGTTGTTGTAGCCAATTAAGCGCCTCTAAAGAATCAGAAACCGCTTTTTCTTTGGGCACTGAGCGGCTCTTTAAGCTCATCACAACCGCATCTGTATCAACGGATTGTGCGCTTGCCGGGACACCATTAAATTGAATCACCGATAGACCATTTTCTACTAAAAAACTCGCAATATCAGTAGCGCCGGTGAAGTCATCGGCAATAATTCCTATTTTCATTCTACCTACTCCCTTACTGACCCTTTGGCAATTCAATACCGGAGAAAATTTTAATCACAGCACTATCGTCCTCTTTACCAAAACCTTTATTAGAAGCTTCAGTAAACATATTGAGCGCAGTTGATGCGAGAGGTAGAGGGAATTGCAGTAGTTTTCCCGTATCTCGTACCAAATTAAGATCTTTCACAAATATATCAACGGCCGATTTTGGCGAATAATCTCCTTCGACAACATGTTTCATACGATTCTCAAACATCCAAGAGTTTCCTGCAGCATTTACAACCACATCATACATTACGTCAAGAGGAATATTAGCTCTTGCCGCTAACGCCATAGCTTCTGCTCCCGCGGCAATATGAACGCCCGCTAATAATTGATGGATAATCTTCACAGTAGCGCCTAATCCAATTTCTTCACCAATTTCATAGACATTCGCCGCAATTGCATCTAATACAGGCTTTAATTTTCTAAATGCCGCCTTACTACCTGAAGCCATCACTGTTATCTCACCAAGATTTGCTTTCACAGCACCTCCTGATACAGGCGCATCTAACATCACTAGACCCAATTGGGCTAGTGACAACTCAATCTCTTTTGCATCAGCCGCAGAAATAGTTGAAGAGACCATTACAGCCGTTCCTTCCCGTAGATGTTGAGCTATTCCTCTTTCACCAAATAAAATAGCTTTTACTTGTTCAGCATTAACAACTAAGAGCAAAATGGCATCTAACTCTTTTGCAAACTCCTCGGCACTATGTGCAACTCCTTTCGCACCAAAGGCTTTTAAATCAGCTAAGGCAACATCATTAAGATCCAC
>JASLEF010000039.1 GCA_030151245.1 Ignatzschineria sp.
GTGCAGGCGGCAAATGAAGGTTATCTCCCGGCAATTTATCATCTCGCAGAAGCTTATTATGAGGAGAATAAAGCTCTAATCGGTTATTTAGGGGGATCTAAACAGAGCGCAATTACCTGGTATGAAAAAGGGGCGGCACTCCATGATGAGGAATCGCTTTATCAGCTCGCTGAGCTCTATTTAGAGAATAAAATTGGTCTTGATTTACCGGCATCTGCTGGGGATCTTAAAGCGATCTTCTATTATGAGCAGTTACAAGATCCTGATTATCGTTTTGCAAAGTATCATTTAAGTGATGCAAAAAAACGCGTTGCAGCGTATCAGGAAATTCAAAAAGGATTAAAAGATAAGGATCCGGAAGCTTTTTATCAGCAATCTAATATCTATCGTTATGGGGAATATGGCGAGCAGAAAAATGAAGAGAAAGCTGAAGAGTACCTATTGAAAGCTGGCGATATGGGCTATCTGCCGGCAATGAGAAATTATTATGATCGATATTGGAATGATCCGACCATCACTGGTGAAACGTTAGAGCGCTTTAACCGTTATCATATTGGTTATGTTCATGGAGCGAAAGGAGATTGGGAAACGCAGCGTTTAGCAGATCGTTATTTAAAAGGTGACCGGATCACGGAAGACCGGAAAAAAGCACGAGAATATTATGAGTTTGCGTTACAAAATGATCCTGATAGCAGCGCCTCTTATGATTTGGGGTATATGAATCGTTTTGATCGAAACTTACCGTTGGCTAAGCGTGGAAACGCCGAAGCAATGTTGGTCATTGGTCGGGCGTATGATACGGGATATGGGGTTAAAAAGGATCCATTGAAAGCTTATGAGTGGTTAGAAAAATCCGCTAATGCTGGCAATCGTGAGGCAGCCTTTTATTTTGGGGTGGCGGCACAAGAAGGGGTTATGACGGAGAAAGGTGAGATCCTCATTTCCCCTGATTGGATCACGGCGCTCAAATGGTATGAACAAGCTTCTGATCGATTTAAACATGCGATTGCAGGACGCGTAGAAGAGTATGAAACATTGCATTTGCCGGCAGAAAATGGGGATGCGCTAGCCATGGTTGGACTGGCTGATAAATACGCTTTAGATTATGGTTCTCGGGATCAGATCTATGATCTTAATATGGCAAAACATTGGTATGAAAAAGCATTAGCAACAGGTGAGTTATCCGCGCATTTTGGAATAATGAAATTATTACCCAAAGAGGCGCAAGCGGCATATTTGCAAACATTGCTCGATAGTGCCGGCGATACTGCTTTTAATATGCGATTATCTAAAGCGATTCGTGCACAAGAAGCGGTCACTCCGGCGCAATTACAGTTAGCGATAGATCATTTGGTCACTGCTGCAACAGATGAATCACTACCTGCTGATATTCGTCAAACAGCACTTGTGGAGCTATTATTATCATATCATCGAAATTATCGTTTAGAGAGTGGTAAAGTGATCTCTGCGCCAGATTTTGAGAAAAACCAAGCATTGGCGCTAGGTTATAGTCAAGAATTTCCGGCGATGAAACGCATTGTTGCGGACGCTCTTTATCAGCAAGATGATTTAGAAAGTGCGATGAATTTATGGCAAGAAGCCTTAGATGACGGCGATTATGTTGCGGCTTTAAGGCTATTTCGCCAAACAATGCCTGGTTCCTACGACACGGTAAATTTGGCAGATCTCACAAAATTAGAGCAATTATATGAGCGCTATTTAGTTTTAGTGCCGGAGTATCCAATTGGCCCTGATGGTTATGCTGAATTTATCAAAATATATGATATCGAAGGGGTATTAGATAATGGGAATCGCGCAGAAATGAGCGAACATTTAGGACGGTTATGGCAGAAAAATGGCTATGATTTTATCGCAGATATCGAACGTTCAAGAAAATGGTATCAGCATGCATTAGATCGTCAGGTGACAAAAGATCGCGTGAATAACTTATTGCGCTTCACCGAAGAGTTATATGCATCAAATCCGGATAATCTGCAATATCTTGCGGAGCTTTATCTCTATAGTGCGATTTATGGTGAGCCTGATACAGATGAATATCCCTTTGAGAGGCTGACAGATCTCCAGAAATTTGTTCTAGAGCAGCAAGTGATCGCTTATCAAGATGAGCGAGATTATGGGCGTGATAAGTGGGTGATGATCGCCCAGCAAAAACGAAGTGATGCCGGTGATGCAAAAGCGGCATTAGCCTTAGGAGATAATTATCGTTATGGTCGAAATACTCGTCAGAACCTTGAAAAAGCTATTGAATATTATGAATTAGCGGGGGAGCGAGGCGAGGCCGAGGCTTATAATCGATTAGGCAATCTATTTCGCAAAGATGAAGATGAGAATATTACGCCAGATTATCCAAGAGCTTTGGCCTATTTTGCTAAAGGTGCAGCATTAGGTGATAGTAATACTGCACATCTTGCTGGAGATATGCTCTATTTTGGAGAGGGCGGGCTTGAGAAAGATTATGCTCAGGCTGCGGCATATTATGAGATGACAGATTTAGGACAAGGAAATCATCATGCGCTTGCGAAATTTAAACAGGCCGAGATCATACATCAAGGACTCATTTCACCACCGACGGCAGATGATTATAAAAAAGCCTTTAAACTCTTATTGCTAGCAGCAGAACATGGTGAAGAAAAGGCTACTAATGCGTTGATGACATGGGTTTTTGTAGATATGGAGTCACAAGAAGAGGATTCAAGTTCAAATACGCCGGAAGCAATGATCATAGAGCATCGAGCAGAATAAAAAAGCGCTAAAACTCAATGAAGCTGATCAGGAGATGATGAGTGGATAGTCAGTAAAAGAGAGATAAAGGGGGATCTATTGTCATGATTAAAATGATGAATAACTCCGTAGGATCAGGAGATTGAAAGCTCCTTTGATCCTGCTTTTTTCATCTTTTTATTTTTTCACTTTTCCCTCTTTTGACTTGTTTGACGAGATCTATTTTTTCTTACTTTTGTGTTGCTAGAGATATCAGTATATAAAGAGGGATGGGGAAGTAATGAGCCCAATACATCAATTTTATAAAATGGAGTTTAGTTGTGAACTACCGATTAATCTTAACATTAGCGACTTTGTTGCCGATGATCTTTTATTATCTTCAGCTAGGTGTTGCTCCCAAAGTATTAGCAACCTATTTTGTGATGGGGATCCCTGGGTCTATTTTTTGGGGAGTGATGGTGATGCTTTGGGGTGTTTTAATGGCAATTCTTTATGTCGCTATTCATCAAAGAAAAACCTCGCAAAAAAAGGGACGAATGGGGATTAAAGGTCAAGCCCAAAAGGTTGGGGAGTAAGGATATTATGACTCAGATAAATAAGAATACGGCACAATATTTTTTAGCTGGAAGATCTATCGGAAGCACTCAAAATGCTCTAGCGCTTGCAGGAGATTATCTTTCTGCCGCAGCGTTTTTAGGCTCTATTGCAATGTATTTTAGCCAAGGGATGGATTCGCTTTTTTATGCCGTAGCAACGCTGATGGGTTGGACCTTATTATTGATTCTTTTTTCAGATAAATTGCGTCAAACAGAAGCCTTCACCTTTTCAGATGTGATCAATAGAGGGTTTAATAGTCAGCGCCTCAAGGTGCTGAGTGCTTCAACGAGCCTCTTGATTTCGATTTTTTATCTACTTGTACAATTGATGGGAGCCGGTACCTTATTGTCGTTACTATTGGATATACCCTATACGATTTCATTACTTTGTATCGGCGGTTTAACTGGATTATTGGTATTGCTGGGGGGGATGAAGGCGACAACGATGGTGCAAAGCATTAAGGCGCTTCTACTCTTTATTTTTGCAGGTATTATGACCTTTTTTGTTTTACAAACCTTTCACTTCTCTTTTGCCGAGCTCTTCGTTCGAGTGGCAAGCTTATCCAGCTTTAATGCCTTAATGCCCAGCGTCGCAATTAGCTCTGGGATTGAGCAAATCTCTCTGATTTTAGGATTAGTGTTGGGATTATTAGGCTTACCTCATATTTTAATGCGTTTTTTTACGGTGAAAGATGAAAAGACCGCACTCTATTCTGCCGCGGGAACCACTTTTTTAATTGCGTTATTTTTTATGCTTAATCTGATTATCGGTTTTGGCGCGTTCGTATTGTTAAATGGAGAAGTATTAGAAGGTGGTAACAATATGGCGCTATTGCATTTAGCGAAATTGCTGGGCGGATCGAGCTTTCAGTGGATTTTAGCCATATTGGTTTTTGTTACGGTATTAGCTGTTATTGCGGGGTTAGTCATGGCGGCGAGTGCTAGTATTACCCATGATTTAATCCCTATTTTTATGCCTCATCAGCAGCGCAATATGGTTGTGGCAAAAATCTCGGTGGTGATCGTATTTCTTGCTGGCGTTGGGCTTGCTTACCTTTTTAAAGGCGTTAATCTGGCCTTTCTATTTGGTATCGCTTTTGCTTGGGTTGCTAGCGCTCATTTTCCGGTGATGTTTTGCCGTTTCTATCTGCCTGGATTTAATGAGAAGGGGGCTTTTTACTCATTATTAGTCGGTGCGGCGGGGAGCTTAATCTTCATTATTTCCAGTAATACCATCTGGGTTAATATTTTCGGCTTTGACCAATTGCACCCTTACCGCAGCCCGACATTATTTGTCTTGCCTGTGAGTTTCTTTATTCTTTGGATTCTTCGAGATCGAAAAGGGGCTTTAAGCTATCGGGAAGTTAGCAAAGCTTAGACGAAAAGCGGTATCATCGCCACCAAAGTAACTATTTTTAGTAGCTTTGGCGGAGAGCTTTGCCAGACGATCTTCTACTGTCCGGTGTGCCTTTGGATCTTTAAGCTCCGCATAGAGATGAAATCCTCCTTGCGCAGGCTGAAAAGAGAGGAAATCTGCAAAGTTTACGGTAAGCCAGTTCTCAAGATGGTGGGCACGTGTTTTAAGGGCTTGTTGGAGTTTTGTTTCATGTTCCTGGGCATAGTTTTGCAAATAAAATTCTGCCATAAATTGCGGAAGAGAACTTAAACCTGAGTCGAGTTGCTGACGAATATTGGCAAGATGTTCGGTAATTGCCGGCGGTGCGATCATCCAGCCGATACGGATGGAGCGCCCAAGATATTTAGAGAGAGAATTAAGATAGAGCACATTATCATGTTGATCCTGCATTTTAAGAGGTTCGATATTGATATGCTCCTCAAACTTAAGTTGGGCACAGGCATCATCTTCGATAATTAAAATGCGTTTTCTTTCACAATAATCGAGAAGCTTTTTTTTGCGAGAAGGTGACATGACTTTGCCGGTAGGATTATGAAAGATCGGATTAATAAAGATCATTTTAAGAGAATGTTTGTGCGTGAGCTCATCGAGTTTATCAATCATAATCCCTTCTCGATCCATTGGAATTCCGTAGATTCGAATGCCTAATGCTTGGAAGATCGATAATGAGTAGAAGTAAGAGGGGTTTTCAATGGCCACTGCATCTCCCGTTTTTAGTAAACCAAGCGCAATGAGCGAGATCGCCTGTTGTGTCCCGGACGTGATGAGAATCTCATGAAGATCAACATCCCAATTATGGCGTGATTTCAGATATTGCTGAACGGCTTTGCGTAAGCGTTTTGTGCCAAAACGTGAGGCACTATTTTCTTGTTCTGCTTCTAGCAATAGTTGCCAATCAATCTCTGGTAATTGTAGTGAGGGATAGAGTTCTAACGGAAGATCACCATTGGCTAAATCGTACCGAACGTCTTTTGTAAAAGCGCTCGGTTCCTGAGATTGATTCCACTGCATTCTCGGTTCTGAAAATAATCCCCATTTTTGGGGGTTGATATAGGTGCCTGAGCCTACTTTACGGACAATAATATTCCGATCATGAAGTTCATCCATCGCTCGGACCACTGTGGAACGATTAACTTTAAAGAACTGGCTTAAATCTCTTTCAGAAGGAAGTTTTTCCCCTGGTTGTAGTTTACCCGTTAGGGCTGCTGTTTCAATTGTTTCAATAATTTGTTGATAGAGCGGTTTGTTGGGGTCTTTTTGTAAGGTATAGCGCATGTCGTGCAGAACTCAATAAAAATTTAAAATTTTAAAAACTTACACCGCAATTTATATCTCAATTAATAATTGCAATATGAAGAGGTTATCATGCTTTAAAGAAAACTTTTAAAATGGATGGGTTGTTTATCATCCAAATGGCTCTTTTGGAGAGAGATCTTCACGTGTATTGTTTGAGACTGAGGAGATCATCCTTGGTAAGCAGTCGTATAACGGTTAGTTAGCACGATTGGTTATTTGCCTTGTTTATCTATTTTAACTGTTGGAGACGATTAGAAGTGATGGACAGGCAACACTATTTTTGACGATGAAATAGTTAATGGATGTTTTGGGTTATCCGAAGGTCAATCTAATAACCCAAAGCATTCATTAAACACTATTCAAAAAAATATTCAAAAAAATATTGAAACAAATATTGAAATAAAACAAACAAAATTTAAATGATTCTAAAATATAAGAGGAGCTTTCAGAATGAGCAATTTTATCGAAATGCCAAAACGTGGCGTTATTATGGATGTTGTAAATGTTGAAGAAGCAAAAATTGCAGAAGCAGCGGGTGCTTGTGCAGTAATGGCGCTTGAGCGTGTTCCATCAGATATTCGTAAAGAGGGTGGCGTTGCGAGAACAACTGATCCGGCATTAATTGAGGCGATTCAAGCAGCGGTCTCTATTCCGGTCATGGCAAAAGTTCGTATTGGTCATATCGCGGAAGCCAGAATTTTAGAAGCATTGAATGTCGACTATATCGATGAGAGTGAAGTGTTAACGCCGGCAGATGATGTCTATCATCTTCTTAAAAGTGATTATAAAGTCCCGTTTGTTTGCGGTTGCCGTAATTTAGGGGAAGCACTTCGCCGTGTTGGTGAAGGGGCAAAAATGCTCCGTACGAAAGGGGAGCCAGGAACCGGAAATATCGTTGAAGCTGTGCGTCATATGCGTGAAGTCAATGCTCAAATCCGTCAATTAACAACAATGTCAGATGATGAGTTGATGGTTTTTGCGCGTGATAATCAAGCGCCATTTGAGCTTGTAAAACAAGTGAAAGAGCTTGGTCGTTTACCGGTAGTAAACTATGCCGCAGGTGGTGTTGCAACGCCAGCAGATGCGGTATTAATGATGCTTTTAGGTGCTGATGGTGTATTCGTAGGATCTGGGATTTTTAAATCTGAAAATCCAGAAAAATTCGCACGTGCGATTGTAGAAGCGACTAAAAACTATGAAGATTTTGAATTGCTCGCAAAACTTTCAAGAAATTTAGGTTCACCAATGCGTGGTCTAGAAATTTCAAAAATTGATGAAAGCGAGCTTATGTCTGGTCGTTAATTCATCCTATCTAGTAGATGATATGGAGATATGCTGTTAATCAAATCCCGAAGTTTGTAACGATTAATAGGTTTTGATCTCTATTCACATCTTACAAGTAAAAGCCGAAGATTCTTTCAAAGAGTGCTTCGGCTTTTGTTTATTCATTGTAAGGCAAGAGTTATGACCATTCTCAGAAAGGCATTTACTGTTGAGTTTGGCCTTCTAAAGTTGAGACTTCGCAGTTGCCATTTTCATTACCATCGACAACACATTTTTCAAGACGCTTTGCAGCATCAACCCCTTGAGCACAAGCTGCTAAGAGCGATAATGCCGCGAGCGAGAGAAGTATTTTTTTCATAAAATGATTCCTAAAGTTACAGTAAATAGTGATCGGGAAGCCTATGATAGACCTCTGAAGAGCAGATGTGCGTCGTTATCATAATATAAGCTAGCGAAGCATCTCTGCCTATAACGACGATCACAGATTTGATTTAATCAGTGACTGCAGTGATTATACGAAATAGTAAAAAGTCTTGAAGATTCTTTTTTATTTTAGCGCTATTGTCAATCATGGAATCCCTTATGCTGCCACACTGTGGCATTAACGTTTAAATAGCCCTTCAAAAGACTTAATGATCTCTTTAGGTCTTGGCTCTTGACGATTTTTGGGTTTATGGGGTTGTAATGCCGGAGGGAGAATATCTTGAAGATTCTCTTTGATGGTTGACTCGATTGTAGTTTTTGCGAGGTTAGCAAGAATCGTGCCGAGTGCTTTTTGGTCTAAACGACAGAGGCTGCTGCTGGCATTTACATAGGAACCTTGGCAGTGTAGGGGGATGGATATATTCTTCAAATATTGATCAATTTTACAGTTTGTGATGCCGGTAGAATCTTTTAGTAGGAGATTGATCTGATAGTTGAGCGTCTCTTTATGGAGATTAATATTGCCATTGCCTATCGCACTCATTCCAGGGATTTCTATTTGAAGATGTTGATTATTAATAATGCCATTTTTAATCGTGGCATGACCATTGAGTTTTTTGAAAGTTGTCGTTTTGGGAGTATTATGCTGCTGAAAATTTTTTTTGCTGAGAAATGCAAACCCCTCACAAATCAGTTGTTCATAATTAGATCCTAAGAGTTGACCGTTGGTAACATTGGCTTGGAAGTTCCCCTGTAGTTGGTTGAGGAAGCTTGTAGATTTTCTGCCTTCTGTTTTAAATTCCCCTTGGAGATTAAGATTGCCTGTTAGGGGAATTTTTTTCTGCAAAAGTGTAAAAAGGTTGGTTAGTGGGAGCGCATTAATTGTGATATGACTCTCTATGATTGGTTCATGACTCGCAATATTCAGTGTCCCTGAACCGAGAATATTACCGCCTAATAGCGCCATCTTTACCTCTGAAATCCTCAAGAGCTCTTCTTGTATATGGGCTTTTAATAATAGATTGTGCGCTACTAGAGGATCGAAAGTCAGTTTTTTAAGTTCTGCATTAATAGTTAAAGCACGCTCTTGAGAGGATTTAGAGGGCTCGAGAGGTGCTTTTGTCTGAAGGTGGTTGCGGGTGTTTTTTGAAGAGTCTCTAGTTGCTACTAGGTCACTACTGAGGTTTAGACTATCGGCTTGAAGGTTGATAACTCCTTGTTGTTTTTGAATGCTAGAGAGTGAAATATCTCCGGTAATGCGATTATCATCAATTTGTAGTGAGAGGGGGAGTATGCGTAAATAATCTTCTACAATACTGAGTTCGGCATTGCCTTGAAACTGCAATCTTAGCGTTTTGTCGAGATTAAAATAGGGAAGCTTTGAGATATCCCCCTCTATTTGGCTATTATTCAGATGCCAAGTCGATAAGACTTGATCTGTTGAAATCTGCGATTGACCCGATAGTTGGAGTTCAAAGACGTGCTCTTTTTGGGCTGAAAGTCTCCATTGAAGGGATCCTTCAGAGGAGGGCGTGAGATTTAATGCGGTGAGATTGAAGAGATTGATTAATAAAGCAGGATCATTCTCGTGTGTTTGTGACTGTAGAGAGAGATTTTGGATATGGAGTTTTTCAAGAGACCACGGGGATTTTGTTGCTGGGGCGGTAGAATAGAAGATATTTTGAGCCTCTATCAGATGGGGGTGAAGCAGATGCTGTTGTTCTAAATTGATAAGTTGTAGTTCTCCCCCTCGAAGCTGAAAGTGTTGTAAATGAGATTTAAGAAACTTTTTAGAGGCAACAACCTCTTGTGTAACACTGAGGTTGTTCAGGTCAAAATTAATATCCTGGTAATGAAAGCTTTGGGGATGATTTTGTTGAGTTATCGCGATATCACCTCGCTGAAATTGCATTGAATCCATAGAGAGAAGGTGGTTATTTCGATAGATATTATATATTGAAAAATCAATCTGATTTCCCGTTATGAGATGTTGTGTTGCTTGATTTTCAATATGAAACTGACTGTTGATAAAGCGAATAGTGTGAATATTGAGTTCCCGTGATTTTTTTGAAGCAGGCGAGGATTGTCTGTTCTTATCAAGATTCTCCTGATTTATGAGCGAAGAGGATTCTTCTATTTTTGAGCTGAAAAATTGATCCGTATTACGTGAGCCGTCGGGATAAGTGATGATGGCAAGATCAAGTCCATCGACTTGAAGCTGATCGATTTCGATGTCTCCCTTGATAAGCGGGATCAGTTTTAAAGAAAGGGCTAATTGGCGAACTGAAGCAATAGGGTTTTCAGAGTCATTTAACGCTGAAATTTGAGTCTCTTCCAGAGTGATCCCGAGCCAAGGATATAGCGTCCAAGTAAGATTGCCATTAATGGTCAGTAAAAGATTTGCGCGACTTTCGGCAAAGGCTTCGATGCGTGATTTATAGCGGTTAGGATCAATTACCCAAAAAAGCGTCACAATGCTGATGCATAAAAACGCAAAAGCCCCTAGGAGTATGAGGGATAACTTCTTAAAAAATGGCATCTAAAACCTCTCTTTAAACCGTAAAAGATACATTTACAATGTAGCATGAACTCGATAAATTTTACGTAGTCAAATAGGGGATCGTATGAAAATAAATTGGGGAAAATGGCGTATTAGCAAAGCGTTGATGATTTGAGAGATTTTTCGTAATTGCGAAGGAGCTGATATGATAAAACAACTGTTTAAATGTTTTAAAGTTAGGATATTTTATGAAAAAGCCTGAAAAATCATCTGTAAAAACGCCTGCAACACTCTTTTTAGATCGGCAAAAACTGCATTATGAAGTCTTTGAATGTACAGGGGAGATTGAAGGGACGGCAGAGTTTATGGCTAATTTCTTAGGGGTTCCTGTTCATGAAGTGATTAAAAGCATTGTTTTTATGGATGAAAAAAACAAAGGCTATATGGTTCTGCAGCATGGTGATCAGACAATTGATACGAAGGTATTACGTAAAATCTTTGGGGTCAAAAATGTTCGTCCTGCACCCTATGAATTTGCGCATAAATGGACCGGTTATGAATTTGGGGGGACCTCTCCGTTTGGTATTAAATCTCATATCCCTATTTATGCTGAAAGTTCGATTTTTGAGATGGATACACTCTTTATTAATGGGGGAAAGCGAGGAGTGAATATTAAAATCACTCCTGATCTATTAATAAAGATAGGGGTAAAACCTGCGGAGGTGACGAAGTAAGCATAAGATATGGGGGATATCTTTTAAAAAGCAAAAGAATAAAAATAGGCGGAAGGAAGGCTAACTGTCGATAGCTGGTCTGTTTAATCCAAAACAATATGATACTGCTGGTAATAATGGTTTTCATCATTATTCAAATTCTTATTTTCTCAATATTTGGCGTGACAGTGATAAAAATAATCTTGATATAAAATGGAGTCTCAGCGAGATTCTTTCGATTTAAAGTAGAATTGTGTGCACATCACTTTTATCTTTTAATTCTCATGCTATAGTGAATTTTGTCTAAATTTTAAAAAATATTAGAAAGATCATCGTTTCTCACATTGAAGCGGCATTTAGATAAATAGATTAATGAATGGACAGGGTGTTTTATGAGAGTCAGCCCTTTGAAATCTCATCATGGACAGTTGTGTCATTTCGATAAATCATCTATCTGAGTTTCTGGTCAGTAAATGATATCTCTCACATTGAGATCTATTGGAGGATTTATGAAGAAAGTATGGACTAAAAATATCTTAGCAGCAGCGATGATGGCCGCTGTCGGATTTGGTGCTGCGCAGGCAGCAGAAGTGCCGGCGGGTGTAAAGTTACATTCAGAGCAGAAGCTAGTACGTAATAATGGCGCTGAGCCACAATCATTAGATCCTCATAAAAGTGAAGGTGTGCCAGAGGCGAACTTGATTCGAGATCAGTTTGAAGGGTTGGTTAATGTAGGCGTTGATGGCGACATTAAACCCGGTGTTGCGGAAAGCTGGGAACACGATAATAACCAAGTTTGGCGCTTTAATTTACGTAAAGATGCGAAGTGGTCTAATGGAGATCCTGTTACCGCGCATGATTTTGTCTATTCTTGGAAACGATTAGTGAACCCTGAAACAGCTTCTCCTTATGCAAGTTATCTGCAATATGCACATGTTGCGAATGTTGATGAGATTGTAAATGGTCAAGCTGATCCGGATACACTTGGGGTTAAAGCATTAGATGATTATACTTTTGAGGTGACGCTTAGTGAGCCGATCCCTTACTTAGAAAAGTTAGTGGGACACACTTCAGTTGTTCCTGTGCATCAAGCGACTGTTGAAAAGTATGGTAATCAATGGACGAATCCTAAAAACTTTGTCAGTAATGGTGCTTATAAGTTGAAAGACTGGGTCGTGAATGAGCGTATTGTGCTCGATCGAAATCCTGAATATTGGGAAAATGATAAAACGATCATTGATGAAGTAACTTTTTTAGCGGTTGTCTCCGAAGTGACAGACGTTAATCGTTATCGTAGTGGGGAAGTGGATATGACGCATAACCAGTTGCCGACAGATTTATTTGCTCGTCTCCAACGTGATATGCCAGATGAAGTGAAAATTTCTCCTTACCTCTGTACTTATTATTATGAAATTAACAATCAAAAAGCACCATTTGATGATCCTCGTGTCCGAGAAGCCGTGAAGTTATCGCTCGATCGTGACATTGTGGCGAATAAAGTAATGGCGCAAGGACAGATGCCGGCGTATGGTTTTACACCGCCATCAACTCAAGATATGGATGCGTTAGAGCCTGAGTGGTTCAGTCATTGGACACAAAAAGAGCGTAACGAACGTGCTAAAGAATTATTAGCCGAGGCGGGATATGGTAAAGGTAATCCGTTAACATTTACTCTGCTCTATAATACGAATGAATCACATCGTAAAGTGGCGATTGCGGCGGCTTCCATTATGAAGCAAAATGCCGGCATTGAGGTAAAACTTGAAAACCAAGAGTGGAAAACATTCTTAGATAGCCGCCATCAGGGTAACTACGAAGTGGCAAGGGCAGGATGGTGTGCTGATTATAATGAACCCTCAACGTTCTTAAATATCATGCTCTCTACAAGTAGCAATAATACTTCACACTATAAGAGTGAGAAATTTGACCAAGCGATGCGTAATAGTATCACCGCAAAAACGGAGGCGGATCGTATTAAAGCCTATCAAGATGCTGAGCGAATCATGGATGAAGAGAGTGCGATTGTCCCGATTTACTACTATGTCAGTCCTCGTTTAGTGAAGCCTTATGTCGGCGGTTATAGCATTAAAAATCCTATGGGATATGCGACGACAAAAGACCTCTATATTATTGAGCATTAATTGTTATTAGATATCTGAGCTTCAGGAGCTTCATGGGGATTAATCTACAGAAGTTGATCCACATATATCGATATGGATCGAAATTGATCGTTAAAAGATTTTATTGAAGATCCTATTGAAATATTTTGCTGAAGCTCATCATTAAGAGGAGCCATAGTAAATGCTGGTCCTGAGTAGAAATCTCACTAAAAGGGCGAAGGTTTATGTGGTAAATGACTTTACGATAAGTCGCTTTTCCGGTTAAGATCAAATTCTGGTTTAACTAAAAATAAGAAGTTTTAAGAAGTTTTAAGGAGTTTTAAATCTTTTTTTAAATCTTCTTATCACTTCTGATAACCCTCTACAAAAGATTCAAAAGCAGCTTCGGATAAGCTGCTTTTTTGTCCATAATCTAAAAAAATTCATTTTAGAAGATAGTCTCACATGATTGTTTTTCTTGGTGGTATTCCACTTCGTTTGTGTGAAGGCGTGACGGCATATGATGCTTTTTACGATAAAGAGGGAGAGACTTTTCAGAGAAGAATAGACATTCTTTAACGAATGTTAATGGAGATACGAATGATCACACTATCGAGTAAAAAATTGATAATTCCGACAGTGATAAGCTCACTATTAATGCTGACACCTGCTTTTTCAGCCATTGTGCCGGATGGGATAAAACTTGCTGAAAAACAGACACTGGTTCGTAATAATGGCACAGAGCCTCAATCTTTAGATCCGCATAAAATTGAAGGTGTTGCAGAATCACATCTTTCGCGAGATCTCTTTGAGGGATTGGTCATTATTAATGTGGATGGGGAGATGGAGTCTAGAGCTGCCGAATCTTGGGAAAGTGATGATTTCATCACCTGGCGCTTTAAGTTAAAGCCGGATTTAAAATGGTCAAATGGTGATGCATTAACGGCTCATGATTTTATCTATGCTTGGAAACGATTGGTTGATCCTAATACAGGGTCGCCTTATGCAAGTTATCTACAATATGCCCATTTTTCTAATGTCGATGAGATTATTAATGGCGATTTGCCGGCAGATACTCTAGGCGTAACAGCATTAGATGACACAACAATTGAGATTACTTTATCGACTGCGGTTCCTTATTTACCAAAGCTATTAGCTCATACCGCCATGGCACCTGTGCCGCAAAGAGTGATTGAACAATACGGGGATCAATGGACAAACCCGGGGAAATTTGTTGGTAATGGGGCTTATAAGCTTAAGAATTGGCAAGTGAATGAGTATATCTTATTAGAGCGTAATCCCCATTATTGGGATGATGAGCATACTGTGATAGATGAGGTGACATTTTTGCCGATTACCTCTGAAGTGACAGAGGCACAGCGTTATCGTGCCGGAGAAATTGATATTACAGCGAATGTCCCGATTGATCTATTTAAGAAGTTGCAGCAAGAAATCCCTGATGAGATCAAGGTGAGTCCCTATCTTTGTACTTACTATTATGGAATAAATAATAGCCGGGCACCTTTTACAGATATCCGGGTTCGAGAAGCTTTAAAGTTAGCGCTTGATCAAGAGTTATTAACGAATAAAGTGAAAGCGCAAGGAGATTTGCCCGCTTATAGTTTTACGCCGCCCTATATTTCGGGATTAGAAACCTTAACGGTTCCTGATTGGTTTCAGATGCCGATGAAGGATCGCAGCGATAGAGCGAAAATGCTCTTAAAAGAAGCGGGGTATGATGAAAAGAACCCGCTGAAAATTAAGCTGCTTTATAATACCTCTGACCTTCATAAGAAGATGGCGATCGCAGCAGCTTCACTTTTAAAGCAAAATGCGGGTATAGAGATGACATTAGATAATCGGGAGTGGAAAACCTATGCTGATAGTCGTCGACAAGGGGATTACGATATTGTTCGAGCTTCTTGGTGCGCTGATTATAATGAACCATCGAGCTTTTTAAATATGATGATTGGCGATAGCAGCGTCAATACAGTACATTATAAAAGTGCTGAATTTGATGAAATGATGACGCGAACTTTAACTGCGAAAGATGATGCTGAGCGATCAAAATTTTATCAGCAAGCCGAAGAGAAGTTAGATGCAGATTCGGTCGTTATGCCGATCTATTACTATGCAAATTTACGACTAGTAAAACCGCATGTCGGGGGTTATAACGGTAAGAATCAGTTAGGATACTACTATACAAAAGACCTCTATATTATTGAGGATAAATAATATCGGGATGAGAATCCTTCTTAATAATAATGTTGATGATAAAAAAGAGTGCCTTACGAGAAGGTGCTCTTTTTTTATGGGTTATTTTTTAATGAGATCGGTTTGAACTTGTCTTATTAAAAGTTCTTTTAAAAGCAAGAATACGATGAGGAAGGGATTAGACAACATTTAGTTATTGATATATCGACGGTAACGATAATTTTTTTCAATTGAGCTGATTTTATGAGAGGCAAGTATTCAAAATTTGATGATGATAACCCACGGAAAATATGTTGATTTAAACGAGGTTTAGAGAATAGGCCATTTTTTAAAACAGGGAGTAACATATTTATGCTTAATAGGTTAATAGGTTAAAGATTTATACGGTAAATGAGATCTTACTTTGATGAAGTATCGATCAAAATTGAGATATAAAAAAGATATAAAAGAGCTCCCAAAGCTTATTCTAAAAGCTTTGGAGATAAGCTTTTATTTTTCAATCTTCCCACTCCGATCGCATATTCACTATCTTGTTAGAGCTGTGTGAGAGTTTTGACTTTATCAAGAGGTATTCGGCGCCTTTAGTGGGGTAAAAGAAGATGGAATTTATTATTGAGGAATTATCATCATCGAATGTTGTGAAATCACAACGTTCTCCCCAGCTAGTTTTAAGGTTATTACGCGTATTTTTTTATCGATGTCAGTGCTGTTATCAGTGGTTTCAGCAGTTTTTTCGAGGGCTTTCGATCAAGGGGGAAATTGTGCTCTTTACGACGCTGGTGAGTATCATCGTCATCGGGTTAATAGGGAGAGATATTTGGCAAGTAGAACAGCAAAAGTTACAGATCCGGAAATTACAAGGGAGCATTAGAGCTCTCTCTTTCGAGCAACAAGCGTTACAAAATACAGCACGCCCCTTTATAGATAACATTCAATTACATTGGATCACGCAAAGAGAGGAAAATAGTAGAGAATTGTTTAGCCTTCTTACTTTGCTATCCTCACAGTTTTCACAACAACTACAATTTAACCAACTGCAGAAAAAAGCTCGAGATCCCGCTTTTTATTTAGAAGGGGTAGCGCAAGATTTTTCGGTGGCTTTTCAATTGGAAAATTTTTTACAATCTTTAAAGTGGCAATCGGTGATGACGTTACTATCGGATGAAGGATCGCAACCTTTTCAGTTAAAAGCAGTACCGTTACATCGCATGGTATTAAATCCATGAAGCCCAATGTCATAAAATCAAGCGGCAATCCTTCTTGGCGTGAAGTGTTACATGAGTTGAAGGCATTTGCCATGCGTGATTTGCAAGATTATCGTTTGGTAGATTATGCTTATTTGAGCCGTAAGTCGCGTTATCTCCTTTTAACAATATCGCTCCCCCTTTTAGTTTGTGTCATTATTTTTCTTTGGCGCGTTCTTTTAGGTGAGCAGTGGCTCTCTCAAGAGAGGAGCGCTTTAAAAGTACTAGAAGGGCAGGTTGTTGATATTTCTCGTAATATTGACAATTATGAGCAGTTTTTAGCAAAAGAGGAGCTACAGTTTTTACTTAAACGTCACACTCAACTAGAAGGCGAGAGAGAGGATATTAACGATTTTTCAGAAACATCCTTAGTGACGCTTGTAGAATCCCTGGTTGTTGAAAATCAACTACAACTTATGATGCTATCCCCTAAGCGAGAAATGATGATGATCGATCATCTTCTTTTAAAGAAAAATTCTAGTAATAGATCTCTGAAACAGGGAGGGAAAACAGATTTAATCACACGATTAAGACCCATTTCAGATCTGCTTAAGATGAGATTTTTAGATGCAGATAATCTAGATACAGAAGAATTATTGGGGATTCCCAAGTTAGAGGTTACGCTTTTAGTATGTGGTGATTACTCTCAAGTATTGCCTTTTTTATGGCAATTACAACAAGATATTACGCAATTTTCGGCATTGTTATATTTAGATATTTTGGCTCTAAGAGATTCGCCGCCAGAGTGCTCAAAGCAGACGTATCAGCTGGTATTACAATTTTATGCAAAGGAAGTGATTCATAAAGCCTATTTAGTATTAGCAACGCATCAACAGGGAGAAGCATTGGTTCCAATGTTTCCACAAACACTGGCACAAATGACGACGTATTTAACACAGTTAAGGGACGTTAATGCGATGAATGTTGAAATATATAATTCTATTGAGTATCCGGAAAAAGCGATTATTTCCCTATTTAGAGGAGGAACCATTGAAGGAGCGCTTAATGCGGATGATGGGTTTTTAGGAAAGCCTATTAATAGACCAGATCATCTTGGGGTTTGGCCTATTGGCAAGTTCTATCGAGGAATGTTTTTGGCAGGCATCGTTGTGCAGAGTTCAGGGGCTTTTGCTGTTGTCAAAATGCCAACAGGAAAGTGGCAAAGATTAGAGGAAGGAGAGTTCAATATTTTGGAGATTGGTCCGAGGGAGATTTTGATCGACCCATCATCTTGGGAGTGAGAGAAAAATGATGCAGTTATACCGTAATTACAGACGATATGAATGGCGATGGTTTTTATTATGGGGCTGTTTTATTGGCTCATTAATGGGGGTGCTCTACGCTCAGGAGAGCCAGGAGCTAATCTCTAATCGACTATCTATTTCTGAAGCTCATGCGTCGAGTCAGACCTCCTTTATCAATAATGTTGATTTAGCAATTTCATCATCGGATGGCAAAATCAGCCTCTCTTTTCAGGATATTAGTCTCACTTACTTAATGAATCTTTTAGCCATAGAAAGTGGCAGAAATATTATGGTAGATCCCTCTGCTGAGCAGATATTATCGTTGAGTTTGAAAGAGATGACTTTTGATGAAATCTTAGACGTTGTTTTGCTTTATACCAATCTCTATAAAGTGGAGCAACATGAGGTGATCTTCATCACGCGAGAAAAAGGGTTTCAACGGTTGAATAAGGGGGCGCTTGTAACAGAAGTGGTCAAGCTGGATTATGCAGAAGCTGATGACCTATTAGATATGTTGGAAAAACATGCATTTGATGGCGGAACTGAGCGAAATTATCAGCGATCCATTGGGGTTGATGCTCGGTTAAACCAACTGATTATTACAGACCAAAAAGCCGAGATTTCGAAGATCAAAGCGGTTGTTCGTCAGTTAGACAAGCCGGCGGAGCAGGTGGAGATCGCCGCTTATATTGTGGCGGCATTTGATGATTTTGCGAAAGAGCTGGGCGTTAATTGGGGATTGAGTTATCAAAGTGGTTCACAAAATATCGGGGGGAATATTGCAGATGAGCAGGGAGGAACTGGGAACTTTGGAGGAAACCTAGGCGCTTTAACATCCTTGGGAGTTTCATTGCCGAATTTTTCAATGGCTTATATGGTGTTAGGGAGTGGGTTAAATCTTGGGTTAGAGCTTTCGGCGATGCAATCGGGTGGGAGAGGAGAGATTATCTCTAATCCTATTGTGTTAACTACGAGTCGAAAATCTGCTTATATTAAACAGGGGAGTGAAATTGCTTATTCTACTAGTTCTAATGAGGGGACTAACACTCAATTTAAGGAGGCTGTCATGGAGCTGAATGTGACGCCACAAATTACCCCAGATCGAAAAATCATGATTGATGTTTTTATCTCAAAAGATGAAATCTCCGGATATACCCAAAAGGGTGAACCCGTTATTAGTAAAAAAGAGTTGAGAACGCAAGCGATCGTGACGCATGGAGAAACGATTGTTCTTGGGGGAATCTATGAGTATGAAAATATCGAAGGCACACAAGAGGTTCCTTTTTTAAGTCAATTACCTTTTATCGGTCGTTTATTTAAAAAGGAGATCGAGCAACGAAAAAAAGCTGAACTGTTGATATTTATAAGCCCACGGATAGTTGATACACTGGTACGCTAGGGATGTGCCAAATAAAAGCTTGGGATGTGAGATATCTAATATTTGCCAAGTATCAATTATTCAGCTGGGGGAATCTGTGGAACGGTTGCAGCAATCAAATATTATCTTAATTGGGCCAATGGGTTCTGGTAAATCAACGGTTGGAAAGGTGCTAGCAAAGGCTTTAGAGTATGACTTTGTTGATAGTGATCATCACATTGAATCAGTGACAGGGGTAACTATTCCTTATATTTTTGAAGTGGAGGGGGAGGCGGGATTTCGGGATCGTGAAGAGAGAGCGATTCAAGAGCTTTGCCAGTTGAGAGGCATTGTTTTAGCGACAGGTGGCGGTGCGGTGATGCGCCCCGAGAATCGATTGATGTTGGCGGCTCATGGCACGGTGATTTATCTCAATGTGCCTCCGAAGGCACAGTTTGAACGTGTGCGGTTTGATAGTCAGCGCCCCTTGCTTAATAATGCGGATCCAGAAGGTGTGCTAAAGCATCTATATGAGCTACGAGATCCCCTGTATCGAGAAGTAGCAGATTACATTGTTTTTTCAGACAATATCCCCCCGAAAGTCGTGGTTAATGGTATCATAGAGAGTATTGTTCAAAATAGATCGCCACTTCCTGAATGGCTAGTAGGAAATTAGATAATAGATGAAAACTTTAACGGTAGATTTAGCAGATCGCTCATATGATATTGAGATCGATAAAAACCTCTTGGCTTCTATTCGCTTTGCTGAAGAGTTTCCTTATGAGCAACGATTAGTTCTAACAAATACGACGATCTATGCTTTGCATTCTGATCGGATTTTATCGCTAGTAGATGGTCAGCGTGATCGTGTTGTGATCATTGAGGATGGTGAACGTTATAAAAATCTTGAATCATTCGCTGATGTCCATACGCGTCTGCTTGAATTAGAGTTTAATCGCCGTAGCTTGTTAATCGCCTTTGGTGGTGGTGTGATTGGAGATTTGGCAGGATTTGTGGCGAGTACTTATCAGCGAGGTATTGATTTTATTCAGATACCAACGACATTACTTGCGCAAGTAGATAGTTCTGTGGGAGGGAAAACCGCAGTGAATCATCCGCTTGGCAAAAATATGATTGGAACATTTTATCAACCTAAGAGGGTGTTGATTGATCTGTCTCTTTTGTCAACATTGCCACAAAGAGAATATATCAGTGGTTTAGCAGAAGTTTTGAAGTACGGCTTTATTCAAGATGCAGAATTTTTAGAGTGGATGCGTGTTAATTATCAAGCGATTTTAGCGAAAGATCCGAATATTATCGGTGAAATGATCTATCGTTCATGCGCGAGCAAGAAGTTTATTGTCGATCAAGATGAGCGAGAATCAGGAGTTCGTGCCACTTTAAATTTAGGCCATACATTTGGTCATGCGATTGAAAAATTGATGAAATATCAAGGGGTTTTGCATGGTGAAGCCGTTGCGATAGGAATCAATATGGCAGGATATTTATCATGCCGTATGGGACTGATTTCGAAGAAAGATCAGCTCTACATCACATCACTTTTACATCTTTTCGGTCTTCCATGTGAGGCACCGCAAGCATTTACAGCGCAAGCATTTTTAAATGTGATGCGATTAGATAAAAAGAATCTCACGAAAAAAATCCGTTTTGTATTACTGGAAGCTGTTGGTAAGGCTATTATCACAGATGATATTCCGGAAGAATATATTGTAGAAGCTATAGAATTTGGTACCCCATAGATGCGAAATGTAGTAGACCCTTTGCGTGATCTTCCATGGCTTGAACTCGGGCCAACCGAAGAAGTCATGCGGAGAATAGAACAGCATATTAGTACGAATCGCGGTGATTTTTACTCAGTCTATGGCCCTTCAGGCTGTGGTAAAACCCGATTCATGCTCGAGTTAAGTAAGCGCTTAAATGCCTATGATAATATTGTCGCTAGAGATATTGTTGCAGGGACGGAGCCTGTATTCGTCCAGATTTCAGGAATGTTAGAGAGCGGTGAAGATGAAGCAGAGATTGTCGCTCGACTAGAAGAAGTTCCACCGACAGGCTTAAAGATGGTGTTACTAGTAGATGATGCGGATAAGCTGAGCAATGAAGAGCTATCATTTCTCTATCGTGTGAAAGAGCGAATTAATAAAATTAATCGTCATGCAAATGTGGTTGTTGTGCTCTTTATGGATCTTAATAATCAGGATATATTCTCAAAAGAGCTTTTACTACGTTCTAATAGCTTTACGATTGGACCCATTAATCTGACACAAGTGAGAGAATTTATTGCCCATATTTATCGTTATTTTGGGAAAGAGCCTCATTATACGATGGTGGAACTGAAGCAAATCCATGCCTTCTCCTATGGTTATCCTGGGCGAGTCGCACGACTAATTGCACCTGACTTAGCGCCTCGATTTACTTTTAAGAAAAAGCATCTACTCTTAGCAGGATTGATTGTGGGCTTGATCGTTTTGTTACTCTTTTTTGCCATGAATTATAGAGAGGTTTTGACAGAGTTGGGAGTCGACTTACCTGTATCTGAGGAAGAGATCATTATTCATGATTCTGTGGTTACGCCAAGTTATTATCCTGCATTATCGCAGATGATTGAAGAGGCTGTACAGGAGCAGAGTGAGGTTCCACAAGGAATTATTATTATTCAAGGATCTGATAGTAATACGCCAGCAACAGAGTAATTCTCTTAGGAAGGAATTGTGGTGGATATCATAAAGTCGGAAGTCGGTTTAAACTTGTTTTATTAAAGGGTCTTTTAAAATCCGGTATATCGTGGGAGTGAACTTTGAATACTTTTGTCATTTGCGTACCACAGTTGTGACAGATACTCTTAAAGCAAAATGACGGTAGATGAAAAACGATAAGATCATCGATAAGATGATAAGAGGCTATTCAGGATAATATTTCATTGGTGATAACTGATGGATTGAGGTTTCAAACGCAGCTTGGTTTAAAGCTGCTTCACATTTTAAGATTTGAGGAATTATATGGTTCTACTTCGTTTACAAGATATCTCTTTAGCTTATGGTGCGCGACCACTTCTTAAAGATGTGAACTTCGCAATCTCTAAAGGAGAAAGAGTCTGTTTAGTAGGACGAAATGGTGAAGGGAAATCTTCTTTGCTACGCGTTGTTTCAAAGGAAGTATTACCTGATGAGGGAGAAATTGTCCAAAGTAGCGACTTGAAGATCGCAAAGCTTGACCAAGAAATTCCTGAAGATTTAGATCATACAGTCTATGAGGTCGTGACGAGTGGTTTAAGTGCTGTTGGTGCAAAATTGCAAGAATATCATACGCTCCTTGAAGCTGGGGATCAGGTAGATTTAGATGCTTTAGGGCGTGTACAGCAAGAACTTGACCGTTTAGATGCATGGACGATTGATTCAAGGGTGTCGGAAACATTAACACGCTTAGAGCTTGATGGACAAAAATCAATGAAAGAGCTCTCAGGGGGATGGATTCGTAGGGTCTTATTAGCTCGAGTATTGGTGAGTAATCCAGATCTTATTCTACTTGATGAACCCACAAACCACCTTGATATAGAGATGATTGAATGGCTTGAGAAAACCTTAGTAGATCTCTATCAAGGAGCGCTCCTCTTTGTATCACATGATCGGCATTTTCTTGATAAAATTGCGACAAAAATTATTGAGCTAGATCGTGGGAATCTTACCGAATATCCGGGATCTTATAGTGATTATCAGCGTAATAAAGCCATTGAGATTCATAATGAAGAGATGGAAAATGCTCTCTTTGATAAACGTTTAGCGGAAGAAGAGGTGTGGATCCGTCAAGGCATTAAAGCAAGAAGAACACGTAACGAAGGGCGGGTTCGAGCACTTAAAGCGATGCGTCAAGAGCGGAAAGAGCGTTTAGATCGACAAGGTAAAGCAACGCTTCATCACGAGGAGGCGAAGAAATCTGGCCGCCGGGTGATTCTTGCGGAAGATGTTTCGTTAACATTAGGTGGTAAAACTTTAATTAAAGACTTTAACTTCTCCTTAATGCGGGGGGATAAAGTTGGTATTATTGGGCCTAATGGTGCCGGTAAATCAACACTTGTGAAGCTATTAATGGGGGATCTTGCTCCCGATAGTGGTGTTGTAGAGATGGGGACACAGCTAGAAATTGCTTATTTTGATCAGTTGCGTACAAAGTTAGATTTAGAGGCAACGGTGGTCGATAATGTCGGTGAAGGAAGTGATTTTATCGATATTCATGGTAAAAAACGTCATGTCATTAGCTGGCTTCAAGACTTTATGTTTACCCCTGAGCGTGCGAGAAGCCCTGTAAAATCTCTTTCGGGTGGGGAGCGAAATCGTCTTTTATTAGCTAAGCTTTTTGCAAAGCCATTTAACTTTCTCGTGATGGATGAGCCGACGAATGATTTAGATATTGAAACTTTAGAGTTACTTGAGGATTTGGTTTCAAATTATGAAGGAACGTTATTGTTAATCTCGCATGACCGAGCATTTTTAGATAGTGTTGTGACTTCTGTATTGGTATTTGAAGGTGATGGCTGCGTTGAAGAGTATATTGGCGGATACAGTGATTGGCAAGAGCGGAAACAGGCACTTGCTGCAGCTTCTGTAAAAAATGTGAAGAGTCATACTGCAGGGATAAAGTCGGCTGAAAAAAATGCTGATAAGGGGCAAAATAATTCTTCATTAGCAGAAAAATCTGTTGCTAAGAAGAAGCTCAGCTACAATGAGGTTCGAGAATTAGAACAACTCCCTAAAAAAATTAGTGAGTTAGAGGCTGCGATTGAAAATTTAGAGGCGTTAGTACAATCTGCGGAGTTCTATCAAGAAGATCATGCTTTCCAAACGGAAAAACTGACAGAACTCGCCGATAAAAATCAATTATTAGAAGAAAAGTATGAGCGTTGGCTTGAACTTGAAAATAATCAATAGAATTTTTTGCAAAAAAGGGTATGATTTACCTCTGTTCTTCTAGGAGAAAGATTAAAATGAAAAAAATGAAATATTTCATGCTGTTAGGGGTTGCGATCTTAGCAGTTGGTTGTTCAAAATTTTCAATGCATCGTGTGGATGTTTATCAAGGAAATTATATTGAACAGCAGCGACTTGAAAACCTAAAGCCTGGGATGACAAGATCAGAGGTCCAGCTATTACTGGGAACGCCGTTAGTACAGGATGTATATGATTCATCCGTATGGTACTACGTGTTCTTCCATTCAAGTTCTGAAGGTAAAGTGAAAGAAGCGAAACAAGTTCGTATCCATTTTGACCGTGATGGACGTTATCAGTTCTTCGAAGGGGATATTGATTTCAATACTCCTCAAGAAGAGATGATTGTGGAAGCCGAATAGTTTGCGCTGCCAGCTATAATATTTGAAAAATGATTTACGTTATAAGGGCTCGATGGTCTTTATAAGGTGAATCATTTTTTGTGTCAGTTCTTTAGGCTGATAAAATTTATGGGTTATCAATGGGAGAATGGAAGCGAATGAGTCACTTAAAAATTTTGCTAGCATCACGATCTCCACGTCGCCGGGAGTTGTTAGAGCAGCTCGCGATCGATTATGAGAGTGTTGATGTTGAGATCGACGAGTCGGTACGATCCCCCATCATGCCGGAAGTTTATGTGAAAGAGATGTCAGAGAAAAAAGCTGTCAAGGCACTCAGTGAGTTCAATCACCTTGTCACTGATAGACACCTTCTTTTAACAGCGGATACAACGTTAAGCTATGCCGGTAAAATTATTGGAAAACCTGAAAATCAGGCGCATTTTTTTGATATTATGCGAACATTATCGAATAAGACGCATACCGTATTTTCAGCCTTAACATTGGTGGGAAAGCAGAATGGGAAAGAGCGTTTTGTCACAATGTTAAGTGAGAGTAGAGTCACTTTTTCCATTTTACCTGAAACATTTATTCAAAATTATTGGGCAAGCGGTGAACCTTGCGATAAAGCAGGGGGATATGCCATTCAAGGAATGATGGCAGGTTATATACAATCTATTAGTGGTAGTTATTCAGGCATTATGGGATTGCCGTTATTTGAGCTTCGTAAAGCATTGGAAGAGTTTGATTATTTCTTGATGAGCGAAGTATGATATTTATATGATTTGATAATATCAAATCACCCTATTTTTAAATCTTACAATGAAAAGTGCAGATAACATTAATAAGGATGGCACTTGGTATCCAATATGAATTCATTAGATGATAAAAAAGAGTTAGAAAAGAGTTCTAAAATGAAAGATATAGCAAGGGATGTGAATGATCGTGGATCATTAGAAACACCCCTTGATGCGCCATTACTTTATAATGATGTTGTGATTGATGCTTCTGAGCTTGATCATGAACTTGATTTCAAGGTGGAAGAGCTCGATAAAGTAGAAGAAGAATTAGCACCATTTAATGCTAATGAATTGATGCAAGAGTTAAAGGATGAGACTGACTTTATAGCGATTCCTTCGATTCATGCAGATCAAAAGGTGTTGGAAGCACGGCAAGAACCAGTGTTATCTAATGGTGAAAAGTCTTCAGCAGTAGAACATTTTGCGGCAGTAGATGATGAAGATGTGATCGCTGCTACCGTAGAGAATGATGATGAGACGGAAGCAGAAGCTCCGCCTAAAAAGAGACGAAAAGGGAGCGTGTTGGGTATGGGATGGTTCCAAGGTTTTAATCTGTTTATCTGTGGTGTAATTTTTGTGGGATTAGCAATATTCTCTTATTTTATTTTTGGGGAGCGACCACTTTATACCGGAAAGCTCCCGAAATATGTAGTTATTGAGAATGAGGACTTAGGTTCGATGGGTGCTTTAAATCCCGCGATCCCAGAGGAAGAGCGACAAGCTTATATCTATGTGCCGAAAGTTGAGCGTAAGGATGATGGGCATATTTTACAAGATAAACCGGTATTAGATTCAGATGTTCAAGAAGCACGAATTACTAAAGTGGAGTTACAAAGTGGTAATGATTCCTCATCAGAGGCTCAAGTTAGTGTTGAGACGGAGGAGGCGCCAGGATTAACCCTTCTTTCTGTAGATCATAATGCAGATGGTATTTCTCGCGAGGATTTAGCATTAGCAGAAGATTTTATTCAACAAGCTGAGATTGCATTTATGCAAGGGAACTATGTCGGTATTGATGAAGATGATGCTTACTACTTCTACCAAAAAGCTTTAGAGTTAGATAAAAAGAATCGTCAGGCAGAGCAAGGATTAGCATCTATTGCCGATATTTATTATCGAAGTGCTTATGATGCTTTTACTTATGGCAATATCGATATCGCAAATCAATATTTAATGATCGGGTTAAAGGTGGCACCTAATCATCGACCTTTGTTAGAGTTAGAGCGCCGTATGGAGCAGCAACTAGATGCGCCTGTCTCTAATGGTTTCAATAACAGTGATAATGTTGGTGGATTTGAGTTTAACTAAGTAGCTCTTTAGGTTAGAGTTTCCTTAGATTACTCTTGTTTGAGAAAGAGATCTTATAAAGTATAAGGTCTTTTTTTATGTCATGATGATCAGTGAAACAGGTCATGCAGCTATTGTGAAATTAATTTGAAGACTGATTAGTGAAAAGTTTTTTAAAGACCTACATATGGTTGGGAATGGCAGAATTTGAGTATTGTGATGTAACTAATATGGCCGATATTCTTCAAGCGAAATAATGAATCTACGATTTGAATGTACCGATCTCATATGCTTAACTCTGCATAGTATTGCAAGAAGTGAGTCCATGTCGGAAAAGTCGCTGTGATAAGGGAAGAAAGATTGTTGTTGGGCAGTTATCGGGTCTCATGTAGATCTATTTAATACAAGATTATTATAAAACCCACAAGAGAAAGTGTAAGTGTCTGGGAGTATTGAGATCAATATTAATTGTAGTAAAAAAGATAATACAAAAAGACAATAAAAAAGCTTCCTTTTAGGAAGCTTTAAATTACCTAACTCATAGGACCGTTTATGAGGTTTTATCGGTAGAAATTAGTGCATCAACAAATTCACTAGAGTCAAAAGGGCGGAGATCATCGATGCTTTCTCCTACACCAATGAAGCGAATAGGGATATTAAGCTCTTCAGCAATAGCAAAGATAATTCCTCCCTTTGCTGTTCCATCGAGTTTAGTGAATGTAATACCTGAAAGTGGCACTGTAGTATTGAATTGACGCGCTTGATTCAACGCATTTTGCCCTGTAGATGCATCTACAACTAACATGACCTCATGTGGTGCTGTTTCATCATGGCGTTTAATAACGCGGTTAATTTTCGCTAATTCTTGCATTAAACCTGAGTCGGTATGTAGACGTCCTGCGGTATCGGCGATGAGGATATCTACTTTACGTGATTTTGCCGATTCCATAGCATCAAAAATGACAGAGGCAGGATCCGCTCCCTCTTTTTGTGAAATAACCGGAATCTTATTACGCTCACCCCAGATCTCTAGCTGTTCAACTGCTGCAGCACGGAAAGTATCGCCGGCAGCTAACATGACAGATTTACCTTCCGCTTGGAATTTTTTTGCAAGTTTACCAATAGTGGTTGTTTTACCTACTCCATTAACCCCGATCATGAGAATGACATAAGGTTTATGATTTGTGTCGATCACTAAAGGTTTTGATACCGGTTCTAAGATATCCTTCATTTGGACTTTAAGTGCCGCAAATAATTCATCCACATTCGAGAGTGATTTGCGAGAAACAGAATCCCGAATGCTTGTTAGCATCTGTTCAGTGACATTGATGCCCACATCTGCCATTAAGAGGCGAGTTTCAAGCTCTTCGAGAATTTCTTCATTAATCTCTTTTTTACCTAGGAAAAGGTCAGCAATTCCCTCAGTCAGGCTATTACGAGTTTTGCTAAGCTTATTGCTCAATCTTGCAAAAAAACCAGTCTTTTTCTGTGGTTTTTCCTGTAGAACTTCGGAGGATTTAGCGGCTTCAACTTCTGTTTCAATGAGAGTCTCTTCTGTAGCGACTTCTACCTCGGGTTCAGAGATTAGCTCTGTAGTTGGCTCTTCTGTAAGCGCGGTAGTTTCAATAATCCGAGCTTCTGTTGGTGTGTCTGTTGCTGCGAGATGCATTGTATCAGCGGCGATCACTTCTGCCTTAGCATCCTGGGCAATCTCTTCAATTAAAGGATGCTGAGCTTTACTGTTTACCTCAGCCTCTTCATGAGATTTTGTTATTACTGTGTCGGCTTCATGAATTTCTTCGGCGGTGGCAGGGAGAGTTGAAGTTTCGGCTAAATGCGCGTGGCCCGCTTCGATCTCTGCTTTTGCTTCTTGCGCAACTTCATCAATAAAATGATGCTGAGAATGAATGGCTTCTTCAGATTTTGTCGGTTTTTCTGGAATAAATGACTCATGAACCTCTTCCGTCACTGCCTCAATGACCTTTTCAGAAATGTGTTCGACACTCTCTTCTACAGCGTTCTGTGCGGTGACTTCATCAGCTGTTTTTGCCGGGATTCCTGGCGCAGAAGAATCCACCGGAATCGCTTTCGGTTCATCATGTGTCAGTGTTTCAGGAATTTCGGTCTCTGATGCGGTTTCTAC
This sequence comes from Ignatzschineria sp., assembly GCA_030151245.1. Classification (GTDB taxonomy): domain Bacteria; phylum Pseudomonadota; class Gammaproteobacteria; order Cardiobacteriales; family Wohlfahrtiimonadaceae; genus Ignatzschineria. The sequence goes on from JASLEF010000039.1 coordinate 28,701, forward strand.
GACCTCAACTTGTGCGGGCTCATCTTTCTTTTTGCCACCAAATAATCTGCCAAACCAACTTTTTTTCTTCTCAGCCATAATTTTTTATCTTTTTAAATGAGGACAATTGTTCAAGTTAAAATTCAATGGATATTCTATCAGTTTATCGTGAAGTTTGCTCTTTAGCTTCTTTGTGGTACTCTTAGTAACGGCTCCGGTCTACAAGTGACTAATTATTAGCAAATTGATAAATAGTACTTGTCAAAGCAGAGTTAATATTGCATTATATGCATCTTGCTTCAGGCGTATAGCTCAGTTGGTTAGAGCGCCACCTTGACATGGTGGAGGTCGTTGGTTCGAATCCAATTACGCCTACCAGATTTTTAGGGCCTTTAGCTCAGTTGGTTAGAGCTCTCGACTCATAATCGAGCGGTCGCTGGTTCGAGCCCAGCAAGGCCCACCACGACTAAAGGTCAGAAAGCCCCGTATCATTGATACGGGGCTTTTTCGTTGGTTGAAGCGATTTTAAAAGAAATTTTTCTATATCTCACCATCTCATTTGAGCGGATGAAATCTTATCACAGAATTTTGTAACAGATTTATTCTATAAAAATAGAGAGTAGTCTGTTTTTAGGGGAATCAAATCATAGTGATAGTTGAGTTTTTTCTGAAAGATCGGTGATGACTGCTTTGAAGAGGTTGTATTCTTTGTAGAATGAGACACTTTTATGGGTTAAATAAGCTACCTAAAATCATTAAAAGTACTCGTATCAAAATCATAATACCGTTCTAGAATCTGGATAGTTGATTGTTGTCCGTCAATATTTAGAGAATGCACTTTAAGCGGTGCGCCGTAATCATCTAATGAATCGAGATAAGTGTTTAAGCTCGGTTCATTTTTTTTGTGCGTGAAGAAGAGTAGGAGATCGTGATGTTGTTTGGTGCTTGTTTCAATGCCGGCGATTTCTTCTGGATATGCAAATAGAGAGATATGGTATGTTTCCGGCATTTCAATATCGGTATTACTTTCGATAATCGTGATGCTATTGCCGGCATTTTTAGCAATGTGTTGTTGATTAAGATTTTGAAACTGCTGATTGATGATCTCTGTGAGGCAGGTTGTGAGATCTATCGTGGTCATTTTGCATTGGTTTAATCTCTCTTGAACCGTTAGGTTGCTAAAGAGATGAGAAAGCATCGGCTGGAATGAGGTATTAAGCATTGTTTAATCTATTCTTAAAGAAGGGAATGATTAGCATAACAGAGGCGAGAAGGGGATGGGAAGCCTATCGTACGACATTGAGGAATCGTGGAGATTTACTCTTTGTTATATTTTTTTAAATAATTTGTAAAAAATACATCATTTAGGAGTATGATAGCGAAGTTCAAAAGGCGGTGATGGCGATGATTTCTCGCAAAGCCTTTGAATTATCAGGAGTTACTATTTTTTTAGAGTCATCTTGCGATTACGAAGTGATAACGGGATGGCTTTTTGTGTTGGGATAAATTCATGGATAGAAATAGAGCGACATTAATCGGATTATCGGCGATTATTTTGTGGAGTTCGATGATTGGGCTGATTAAGGTTGTGAGTGGTTATTTTGGAGCGATTGGGGGTGCGGCGTTAATCTATACATTTTCTACGCTACTTTTGCTCTCTACCGTAGGAATGACGAAGCTAAAGGGTTTTCCGAAGCGTTATCTAATTTATGGGAGCTTGCTGTTTATTGGTTATGAGCTCTGTTTATCTCTATCCATCGGGTTATCGAAATCACCAAGACAAGCGATAGAGGCGGGGATGCTCAATTATTTGTGGCCGACTTTTACCATTGTCGCGAGCGTTCTGTTTAATAAACAGCGAGCCTCGTGGTTGATGATTCCCGGCGTGATGATTTCGATTGTAGGGATTGTTTGGGTGTTAGGGGGAGAAGAAGGGTTCAATCCGGAGGTGATGTTGGTGAACTTTAAAGAGAATCCGGTGAGTTATCTCTTAGCGTTTACTGGTGCTGTGATCTGGGCGGCATATTGCGTGGTCACGGCGCGCTTAGCGAAGGGATATAATGCAGTAACGCTCTTCTTTATACTTGTGAGTATCACGCTTTGGGTACAATATTTGGTGCTTTATGGCTTAGATTTCTCCGGTTTAGAATTTAGTTGGCAATCTATTACGGCGCTCTTTTTTACATGCTTTGCCTTAGGAATTGGTTATGCCGCATGGAATACCGGTATTTTACATGGCAGTGTCATTGCGCTAGCGACCGCCTCTTACTTTACGCCCATTTTATCGACGCTCTTTTCCTCAGTGCTATTAGGAGAAGTGCTATCGTTTAGTTTCTGGCAAGGGGTGGGATTGGTCTGTGTTGGTTCGATCTGCTGTTTCTTTGCGACAAAGAGATATCGTTACGGTGGTTAGCACAATGGTGGGCTAATGATCCGATAAGCTTGGGATGA
>JASLEF010000011.1 GCA_030151245.1 Ignatzschineria sp.
CAAGTCTCCAGAGGCTTCCAACTTAACTTCGCAACAATCAGAAAAACCTCAAGTGATCGATACGGCTCGTGGCGGTATTATTGAAACATTCAAGGGCTATGAAAAGACCCTAAAATCCTCAGTAAAGTCTCCACAAAAACTCAAAGCGGGATTTATTTTCGCCCTAGTTTTTGGCGCTTTGAGCGGATTATTTGCCTATGCCTTCTTCGGAAGTATTCTTTGGGGTATTGCCATCGGCATTATCGTCATGGTTTATCAAACGCTCTATCAAGGCACAAACCTCAAACAGATCGGTTGGATTCTGGCACTGTTTCACGCACTACCTTCCTCGGCAATGATTGGCATTTTCGCCTTCTTTATAGCGGGGATTAAAATAGGTATTTTAGTTGGGGTAGGTTTAACAATCTTTCAAACCATTGGTCTTGCCACGGGATTACTAAAAGCCCCCATCAAAGTCAACGCCAGTAGTAGCGCAGTTCACCGCTCTCGCGGCGGTCGATCCTCTTCAGGAAGAAGTAGTAGTAGCCGATCTAGTGGAGGTTCTAGTAGCGGTAGAAGCGGCGGTGGTGGCAGAAGTGGCGGAGGCGGTGCTTCTGGTAGTTGGTAACCCTTTCCCCCAATCAAAGAGAGCCATAATGGTATCACCTCATCATGGCTCTCTTTGAGCAATCATTCCGAATTCTGAGCTCTTGCCTAATAGTAAAGGCCTAAGAAATACCCGACCGCCAAGATATAGAGACTAAAGAGCCAAATCCAACCAAATGAATAACGCAAATGACGTCCCATGTCTATGCCGGCAAGCCCCATCGCAAGCCAAGTCGCTGGAGAAAATGGACTCACAAACGTCCCTGCATTATTTCCTATCGCCATCGCATATACCACTGAATCAGCCGAGACATTTGCCGTTGCGGCAACTTCTTGAATAATAGGCAAAAGCGCAAAATAATAAGCATCTGTACTGGTAAAGATATCCAAAGGAACCCCCAGGATTCCCACTGCAACATGAATATTAGCAACCCAAGATTTCGGCAAAATATTAATAAGATCAAGCGCTATAGATTCAAGCATTCCCGATTCAGATAACACTCCTAAGAAAGCTCCTGCCGCAAAAATAATCGCCACCATTGATAAGGCTTGTGGTGCATGACGATTAATCACGGCCATCTGATCTTTAGGATTTGGAAAATTTATTAAAAGCAGTAAAGAGAGCGCTATCATAAAGACATAAGGGGCCGAGAATAAACCAAAAGCTAAACAGATAATAGCGCCAATGACTAAAGAGATATTCAACCAAAATAGTTTTGATTTAGGGGCATCACTTAATATTTCAGGCCCAAAATCATCTCCCATATAATCCTGTTCAAAAGGTGTTGTTCCAAGCGCTTTTGCTCGTGCAATCCGCCCCTTCTCACGCATTCCCATCATCACTGCAAATAGCGCCATTCCCAATACTCCCAATATCTGCACGGGAATAATATGTTGCCATAAGGTTGCGGCATCTATTCCGGTCACCGCAGAAGCTCTTCCTAATGGCCCTCCCCACGGCACCATATTCATCACCCCCATACTTCCGACCATTAATAACAACATCAAATAAGGACTCATTCCGAGTTGTCTGTAAAGCGGTAAAAAAGCAGGAATAATAATTAAGAAAGTCGCAGCCCCTGAACCATCTAAATGAACTAATGCTGCAACAACGGCGGTAATCACAGCAACAACAATAATATTTCCCTGCGTAATACTAATCATCGCTTTAATCATCGGATCAAATGTCCGTAGCTCTTTTAAAATACTAAAAAAGAGAATTGCAAAGAGAAACATCACGCCGACTTTCGTGACTTTTAAAATTCCGGCTTCAAAGAATCCTGAAATCTCTGAAAAAGAAAATCCCGCTATTAGAGCCCCAATTAAGGGAATACAAGACATCGCTAGAATAGGACTTGTCTTTCCCATCATCAACAATGTGACGATTGTCACAATAATTAAAATACCGATGATTGTTAACATATTTATCGCCTCCTTAGGGCCTATTATTTCTAGGGAGTCCTTTTACCGACTCTCTTAGAGATCTCAGATCACGCCATTTAAAATGGTTAGATAAAGGATCACTATCTTCATTATTATTTTTTTACTAGGAATAAGTATCTAGCCATGTCCCTAATGATCTGACAAGCGATAGCTTGTTAATCAACCATTTACATCAATATACAAATAACTATTTATATCTCCCCCTTCTGAGAAAATACCTCACTATCAAACTCTCATAAAAACTCCAATAAAATCATCATCCTAAGATTCTCTGATATTAAATTTAGATTTTTACTTGCGATTCCTATTAAGCAAAAAAAATCCCTGATTGTTATAAAACAATCAGGGATTTTTTAATAATCAAAACTTTTTGATATAGATTTCTATGGAGAAGCTGCAGCGCCCTCTTCAGGAAGACTGACAAATCCAATATTCGCTAACCCTACTTTACTAAGAACCGTCACAATTTTTGCCACATCTTGATAAGGCACGGCAGCATCAATGTGTAACTGAATCATTGGGGGCTTTTCTCCCGCTGCGATTTTAATTTCAGTCAGCTTTGTGAGAGCCGTTTCATGATCGACCTTCTCTTCATTAATAAAGATTTCTGAGTCTTCATTAATGGCGATTAATACTGGTTTTTCAATCTCTTGCTCTGTTTGCTCTTCTTTAAGATCGACCGCTTCCGGCAATTTTAACTTCACAGATTGCGTAACAAGCGGCGCCGTTAAGATAAAGATCACCAACAATACCAGCATGATATCAATGAGTGGAATCATATTGATTTCCGCTCTTGATTCCCCCCCACCTTGGCGTAAACGTCCGAATGACATATTTCCTCCTAAGCGTTGGGATGAGCGACTTGTGACTTGGAAGCTGGCGCACGATCTAATACTGCTAATAATTCAAATGCGAAAGAATCTAAATGCCCCATTTGTAAACGATTACGACGAACTAACCAGCTATGTGCCATGACGGCAGGAATTGCAACCGCAAGACCGAGCCCTGTCATAATAAGCGCCTCACCGACAGGTCCTGCAACTTTATCAATTGTGCCAGCACCGGTAGAACCAATTTCGATTAATGCGTGATAGATTCCCCATACCGTTCCAAACAGACCCACGAAGGGCGCCGTTGCGGCAATCGTCGCTAAAATAGTGACACCATTTTCAATAGTCAACTGAATCTTATCTAAAGCAACACGAAGTACACTTGTTAAATATTCTGCACGCGTTCCGTTACCTTGAATATTTGAGATGCCTGATTGATATTTTTGTAAAGCCTCAAACCCCTCTTTCGCTAATTTCTCTTGTGCCGTATAAGGATTTTTAGAGATCAGCTTTGCCGCATCTGGTAAAGTTTTTGCGGCCCAAAAATCTGCACAAAACTTCTTTCCTTTGACCTTATCTACGATTCCTTGAAAAAATTTCAAGAAGATCACTAACCATGATAATACTGACATCACAATTAAGATCACAAAAAGAGCCTTTGTCACAAAGTCCCCTTGTTCGATAAAACTCATAAACCCTAAATTTTGTACAACCGGTTCCATCTTGTTTCCTTATTCACTTGATTTACTGTTGTTTTGTTAAAAAATATTTTGCCATTATATCGTTAAATGACTTTCTATACTCATTGTTCTATCACTCTTCTATAACTCTGCTATAACTCTTCTATAAAGCGTCTATAGCGTCCCTACATTTTGAAGACATATTGAATTTTCACTTGAATAGGCGTGGCAACCCCATTGACCTTATAAGGTTTTAAACGAATTCCGTGAGCGGCTTTCGCAGCTGCTTTATCTAGAATATCATGACCTGATGATCGAGCAATTTTTACCGTATATGCCACACCACTCTCATTAATTCCCACTAATAAATCTACCGTACCCTGCATTCGGCGCTGCAGTGCCGCTCGAGGATATCCCGGCATGGGCTTACTCAAAACACTTACTTCATTTTCGCTATAGACCGCTTTCGCCGTCTGTACCGCACGAGCGCTGGAGTCTGTGGCTTGCTGACGAGGTTGTTGTCGTTGCTGACGACGTTCAGGCTTTGCCTCGACTTTAGGCTCTTGACGTTGAACCTTATTCTCTGAGGGTGCTTGAGTCGTAACGACCTCCTCTTTCAAAGGCTCAGGTTTCGGCTCTGGCTTTACCTCGGGTTCTAGTTCAGGCTCAGGTTTTGGAGGCTCTGGTTCAGGCTCTGGAGGCATTTCTTCTTTGACGGGCTCCTCAACTTGAGGCTCAGGAGCCTTTTCACTATCCATCGCGGAATCTTCTGCATGCCCCTCTGTCTGTTCAGTGACGCCTGCTAACTGGAATTCATGCATCGTCATGCTTGCTGCACTACCTTCTTGCATCATTACCATCTCAGGATCACCGGTAGATGTCAGCCCCATATACGCCCCTGCATGAACTAAGCTCACGCAGAGGATGGCCATTATCGCAGTCACTCTATTACCGTTATTCATCATTATCTCTTTAAGATTTTTATCTTAGAACTCGTAATTAAGTTTTAACCAAAGCTTACGACCTTCTTCAATACGAGCATAACCATTTTGGTAATCAGCTCCGGCAGCAGGGGCTTTCTCACCCACTTCAGGGGCATGATAATCTAAGAAATTTTTATTAAAGAGATTATCAACACCAAAGTTAATCGTCATTTCACGAGAAGGTTTATAACTTGCACCGAGGTTTACCAGCGCATAATTTCGGTAATAAACTTTCTCTTTATCCCAGTTAAGATCATTATATTCTTTGGCTCGATACTCCCCTTCGGCCCAGATATTCCACTGCCCAGTCACCTGCCAATCTGCTTTTAAATTGACCATATGTTGTGGGGTTTTACTAAAGGGGATTTTTTGTCCATTATTATTCTTATAACTGCTGTGGGTATAAGTATAGTTAGCAGTTAATCCAAGATCTTCACGAATCTGATATCTCGAACCTAGCTCTACACCGTACAATTTGGCATCATCGACGTTAAACTGCTTACTAAATGTGGCAGATCCCTTGTCATCACCATTAATCGTGATGCAGCCTGATGCATTATTACTCTCTTTACAGTTTGGAATTGAAACACTCTCAATTTTATCTTTAAAACTGGTATAGAAACCTGTCGCATTCAATTTAAAGTCATCGAGGTTATCGTATGAGAATCCTAACTCTGCGGAGGTTGCTGTTTCTGGCTTCAAATTGGGATTTCCTAATAAAGGAAGCTTCCCCTGTCTTCCTAGTCCAATGACACCATCAGTCATTTTTTGTAAATCAGGCGCTTTAAAGGCTCGACTCACGCCCCCTTTTACTTGCCAATGATCATCAATATTCCAAACTAAATAGGCACGAGGACTAAAGTGGCTACCAAAGTCTTCATTTTTGTCATAGCGAAGACCAAATGTGGCGATTAAATCATCATTAATCATCCATTCATCTTCTGCAAACAGCGCCCATTGCCACTGTTTTACATCGAGCTCAGCACCTTCTAACGTATCTTTAAATTTTTGATCTTTATATTGAAGACCTGCACTGATAAAGTGATCTCCTAAACCAAACATCCATTTATGATCGAAAATAATATTGCTATATTTAATATCTCGCTGCGCATTAGATCCTATGGTATATCCCGTTGAGGTGCTATTATCCTTCACTAACGGATTTAATCGGCCCATCGTCTTAGATTGATCCCATAAAAGAGCAGATTCAACCGTTGCGACATCAAGTTCAAGTTTATGGCTAATCGCCGCACGCTCTCTTGTAAAACGCAAGTGGTCAGCATATCCACCGCCTGTTTTGCCGGAACTAATCGTACTATTTTGAGTTCCTAATTGATTATCATCATTCTCATAACGTTGAACACCACGATCATAGCTGACAACGAATTCTTGATTCTCCGGCGTAAAGGTTAATCTTGCACCATAGTTAAAATTCTTTCTTTCACCTAAACCACTAAAGTTCGCAATTTTTCCTAAATCACCATTAGAGTTTTTAACATAAGTCCCTTTAGCATTACGTTTGGTTTGGAAGCTTCCCATGAGCGCAAGTCCTACTAAATCCGTTTTAAGAGGACCTCCCAAATAAAGAGATGTCGTATTCCCCCCAGAAAACTTACTACTAGTTGGCTCCTCTATAGAAAAGGAGACTTGACCGCCCCATTTTTCAGGAACTTTTTTGGTAATGACATTGATGACACCGCCAAGTGCATCTGAGCCGTAAAGTGTGGACATCGGTCCCCGTACAACTTCAATTCTTTCAATGGCGGAACTTGGCGGAATAAAACTGGAATCAACATCTCCAAAGCCATTAGGACGCGCCCCCGAGCTGTTTTGACTGACTCGCTGCCCATCAACCATCAGCAATGTATAATCTGAGCCCATACCTCGAATACCAATATTAGCGCCCCCCGCCTTACCGCCGCGACTAACATTGACCCCTTCGACATCCTTTAAGACATCGCCAATATTATTGAAAGGTTTTTGACTAATCGTCTCTTGTCCAATGACAGAAATAGATGCAGGGGCATCTTTGACTTCTTGCGCAAATCCAGAAGCCGTTACAACCATTGATCCTAGATTGATAGCTGTAGCACTCTGTTCTTCTACCGTTTTATCTAAAACCTGATCATCAGCATTAGCTGATACAAAAATAGAAGTTGCTGATAATAAAAGTGCAAGTTGAAGTTGTTGTGACAAAATATTACGACGCATCTAAACCGTATCCTTCCTAAATTTTAATGAGGTTCATCCTCAATATTGATTCCCATAGCGAAGTGCTAACCTTTTCCTAATAGGAATTATTGTCATTAATGAATAGTAATGTCAATGCCAATGATAACTATTTTCAATTAATTATTGTTCATTATTGCGAAATAGGCTTTCTTTTTCATATTTAAACGACTTTGCGCTATCATATCTGCACGATATTTTTGATAACCCACTATAAATAAAAAAAGTAGGCCAATTTAAGATGCGGACAATTACCACTTTCTCCTCGCTATACCTTGCGACCCTTTTTATGCTTTTCGCAAACGGATTGCTCACCACATTCGTCGCTCTTGAGCTTGAAGGTCGTGGTGTCAGTGATTTACTGATCAGTAGTATGACCTCCGCCTACTATACGGGGCTTGTCATTGGTGCAAAACTCGGCCATAAGCTCATTGCCCGAGTGGGGCATATTAGAAGCTATGTTGCAGGCGCAGGGATTACAGCGGCAACAGTGATTATGATGGGACTTGTGGATATTCTAGAGTTTTGGCTTGTGGCCCGCTTTATTATGGGGCTGATGATGATGTGCCAATATATGGTGATCGAAAGTTGGTTAAATGACCAAGCAGAACCTTCTCAACGCGGTATCGTCTTTGGTATTTATATGGCTGTTAGCTCATTAGGGGTGCTAATTGGACAATTAGCATTGACCGCAATTGATCCCATCGATGTGCGTATTTTGATGATTGTCTCCATGTTTTTCTCGCTCTGCCTAGTGCCACTAGCCGTCACTCGCGCCATTCACCCGATTCCCCTTAAAGCTGCGCCACTGAATATAGGCTACTTCCTCAAAACATTACCACAAGTCCTTCTCATCACGCTTTTTGCGGGAATGATGGTGGGCTCTTTCTATGGTCTTGGTCCTATATTTGCGACACGTTTAGGTTTAGATACCCAAGAAGCAGGGATTTATATGGCGATTGCGATTGCCGCATCACTAATTATCCAGTGGCCACTTGGCTTGCTCTCTGACCGTATGAATAGGATGCTACTAATCTCCCTAGTCGCTTTATGTTTAGTGATTTTTTCAATTTTTATCAATCTCCCCTTTGCCACCAATATCTACATTGCCATCGCTAGCTTCTTTGCAATCGCCTTACAATTTACGCTCTACCCTCTCTCTGTAGCGATCGCAAATGACAACATTGATGAAGATAAACGCGTCTCCTTAAGTGCTATTTTATTAATGCTCTTTGGCGTTGGGGCGGCGATTGGTCCTCTCATATCAGGCTATTTTATGGAGTATTTTGGGGCAAAAGGACTCTATCTATTTACGATAGTGATCGCTCTATCCATTATTGCAATGAACTTTACGAAAGCGAGCAAGAAGCTGCACACCGATGTGGAAGATGCCCTTCCACACGTTCTGATGCCAGATGGTCACGTCTCTCCAATTGCCGCCGCAACTTTAGACCCACGTATTGATGAAGATGCCATTATTGAGGCGATGAAGAACGAGGAAGCTCACGAAATTAAAGAAGCATTACGTGAAGAGATTGAAGCTGATGAAGTGGAAAAAATGAAATCAAAAATCGAAAGAAATGCCATTCTTCCCTTCGGTGAATATAGCTACCGAGACTTTCTAAATACCTACGGAGCCCCTAAAAAGGAAGAGGATGGGGTTTCATATTCTGAACATTTTTAATCGCTATTATGAGGGAGAACGAATATAACTTCTCTCTAAGCGTTCAACTAAAGTACACAATATCAACATTTCATGTAGATTTCCTGGCGGACTACCAATCAAAGCGAGCCCTGTCACTATTTAATTCTCATTTGTATAAGATATGAATTATGAGTAACAAATTCCCCCCTATCCCTTTATTCTCACTGATTTCCGCCGTACTCTACCCTCTATTTGATCTTCTCTTCGAACAACTTTTTATCTACTTCTTATATCCCGATTTAAGAGGTTTCACGATTCCCTTTCTCACTCTCTACAAAATCCCCTCATTAATTACTCATTGCACTTTTATTTTTCTAATCGGCAACCTCTTTTTAAAAGAGTTCAGTGATCAGCGGTTTTCTTTAAGAAATCTGCTCTTTGCCGGATTACTACCATTTTTATATCTTGTCAGTCAAAAAGTTATCATATTACTATTCTCACTTTTAACGCTTCCTATTATCAATAATAGAGAATTCATTCTTCTGATCCAATCCATCTATATATTTCGTCTTAATACCGAGAGTTTCTTGTCTATCATTCTTTTTTTACTTGTTATAAATTTTATAATTCCTCCTATTTTCAGAAAAAATAGGAAGACTCCTCAATCATCAAATCCTATTCTGCTCTATTCGCTACTTATTGCGATCATGATAGTGATGACCTCCTCACTACATTTTTCCAATCTATTTAGTTTTATTCTGCTACCTAACTTTAACAGCGCGCCCTATTTCAACCTGATACTTTTTCTGCTATTGACTATGATGCTCATCGGCTATTTCACAACATGGTCTTATAAAAAGCTCCAAGCATTACCATCTCTTCAGCTCGATAATATTTTACGTATCTGTTTTAAGATCTGCTTTTTACTGCTGTTTTTTTCATTTATTTGGAAAAAAGTTGCAGAAACTATTCTTCTCTATGGGAAACAGTCATTTATATTAGAATTAAATAACCTCCTCACAAGCCCTCTGCCACTTCAGATTACAAACGTCGGATTTTCAGGATTTTTTATTCTCTTATCTCTCCCTCTCTGCATCTTTACAGCGCAAACAATCTCACCACACCATCTTCGCCATTATCACTATGGTGGCATCATATCTCTATTTAGTCTGCTCCTTTACGATGCCATAAAATGGCAGCTTCCTCTAAAGCTGATACTCTTTCAATCTGCACTATTCCTCTTCAGTAGCACACTGTTCTTCGCCATTTTGGCACTCCTATTTCCGAAAATCTGGCAATTTTCGACAAAACACCTTGCTCATTCCAACGTTGTAAAATAGTACTTGAACTCAAAAAAATAGAATCATCTTAATGGATAAATTTTAATAACCAATGAATCCCAAAAATTCCCGGCGATAGGACTAATAACGACCAAGCCGCGGCGGAGAGTGCATTGACGAGTTGATAACGGATTTTTGCTACGGCAAGCACCCCAGAAATCATGGGGATAGTTGCTCGAAATGGGGCTAAAAACCGGCATAAAAATACGGCCCAAAGCCCCCACTTATGAAAAAAACGTTGAACTCTCGGTAGGAGTGTCGGTCTCTTAGAAAAGGGCCACATATGGTCCATTTCATCTTTATGCAATACCCCAAAATCGTAAGAACACCACATTCCTAAAAACGCACCAGAACCGCAAGCTATCCAAATCAACCAAAAAGGATAATGAATGGTGCCGGCAACGGCACTCAGTGCGACAATAAATATTGTTCCTGGAAATAACAGCGCAATAATGGCTAGCGATTCTAAAAATGCTAGTACAAAAACTAATAGAAATATCCATGTTTCATGTCGATGCGCAAAATCTGCAACCATTACTGTAAAATCATGTAGTGACATCCGTGCCCCTTCACCCACTTTGCTCATAAAAAAATATGCCGATACCGCATCATACCGACATATTTTTTTGAAGGCTATTATCCTTCCCGATAAAGAGACCTTATCACCTTTGCAATAGAAATTTTGCTTAAGGTCACTTCTTCAAACTAAGGTTCTTTATAGAAGTTATCACGCGCATGTTTTGCTCTAGCAAACACCGTGCGCATCTCCTCTCGCTCGCCGGCTTCTAAAGCATGACGCAAGCGGTCAATATTTTTTTGATAAGCGACCAATACCTCTAAAATTGATTCTCGATTTTGCAGACAAATATCCGCCCAAAGATCAGGATCAGATGCTGAAATACGGGTAAAATCTCTAAATCCCCCCGCCGCAAAACGGAATATTTCCGCACGATCATCCAAGTTTGCCAAAGTATCTACGGTTGCATAAGCCAATAAATGAGGGATATGCGAAGTCGCTGCTAATACTTGGTCATGATGCTTCACTCCCATCTCTTCCGTTTCAGATCCGGCAGCTTTCCACATTTCATGAATAGTTCTTACCGCATCATGGCTATTTTCTAAATGAGGAATCACCAATGTCCGACGATTATCAAAGAGTGAATCAAAAGAGTTTTCAACACCATGCTTTTCTGTACCGGCAATAGGATGCGCAGGTACAAAGCGTTCCGGCAAATAACCAATTTCTGCCTTGATACTCTCTAAAACAGAGCCTTTTGTCGATCCAACATCGCTCATCACCGCATCTTCTTTTAAATAAGGAATAATCTCTTTAACAATCTTCCCCATCGCCGTGATAGGCGTTGCTAAAATAATAATATCCGCATTTTCTGCCGCCTTAATAGGATCATTATAAATCTCATCTGCCACTCCTAATTCATAAGCTTTCTGTAATGCTTCTTCGTTTCGATCATATGCGATGATCTTGCCAACAGAATTATTACGTTTTAATGCACGAGCTAATGAGCCACCAATAAGCCCAATCCCCATAATTGCAATGCGCTCTTTAAAAAATGGTTGAGAGAGTTCTATCTTCATCTTTTCCTACTTTAATTCAATCCTATTTTGTGATGATTTTTGATCAAACAGCGATGATATTTATCGCGATATTAATTACTAAAATAGTAACCATCGCCTAACATACTATAAATCCTTAAAATTTCCTAAATAGTAATCTGGTATCTCTGATTTTAAATCAAATATTTCTCATTAACAGTAGTGTTTAACAGCCTTTAAAATCAATACTCAGAATGGTATCGCGAATAAGTTTAAAAACAGCCAATCAAGGCTATTGCTAGCAATCGACGCAACAATCCTTATAGATTGATTAAAAGATCAAGCACCGCCCCTTAAAAGAAGTATTACGGGCAATTTTATAGAACCTATCCATCCTGTTTGTCTGACCTCATGATTTCATGCCCCCGGAGATTTAAAATTTTAGTTTTGAAGAGTTGAAGCATTGAAGAGTTGGAGAGTTGAAGAGTTGAAGAGTTGAAGAGTTGAAGCATTGAAGAGTTGGAGAGTTGGAGAGTTGAAGAGTTGGAGAGTTGGAGAGTTAAAGAGTTGGAGAGTTGGAGAGTTGAAGAGTTGAAGAGTTAAAGAGTTGAAGAGTTGGAGCGTTGAAGAGTTGGAGAGTTGGAGAGTTGAAGAGTTGGAGAGTTGGAGAGTTGAAGAGTTGGAGAGTTGGAGAGTTGGGGGAATGATAGCAATATGATTGGTTTTTAATGATTCAATAAAAAATCCTCTCTAAATAAAAGAGAGGATTTTTCTCATCAACGTTTCTACATCTACCTATTTAATGTCTGGCATTCTCAATCGTTGATAATAAGGAGTCAAATGCCGAAACAAACTGTTCAACGCCCGCTTTTTCAAGTGACTCACAAATTTCATCGAGATCGATATTGAGTGCCTTCAGCTCTTTGAGACGTGCCTTTGCTAACGCCATATCCGTTAAAAGCTGTGCGGAAGGACTCTGTGCTTCTTCTAAAAATGCATAATAGGTCTTAGGAGGGATTGTATTGACAGTATCTTTTCCCATTAAGCGATGCACATAGAGTGTTTCTGCATAATCTGGATCTTTAACGCCGGTCGATGCCCAGAGCAATCTTTGCGGTTGCATTCCTGCTTTCAACAGTGCTTTAGAACGATCTTTCTCTAGAGTAGATTGATAATGCTCATAAGCCATTTTGGCATTATCAATGGCAATGTGTCCTTTTAAATGAGGCGCAATCTCCGCCACTTTAGCATCGACGACACTATCAATTCTTGAAATAAAGAAGCTGGCAACAGAAGCTATTTGAAAAATAGGCAGCCCTAATTTTACGCGAGCTTCTAAACCTTTTAAGTAAGCTTCTAATACCTCCTCATAGCGTGCTACAGAGAAGATTAAAGTAACATTCACGTTGATGCCTTCAGCGATCAAAGCTTCAATTGCTAAGATACCCGCCTTAGTTGCCGGCACTTTAATCATAAGATTAGGACGATTTACCTCTTCCCAAAGCGCCTTAGCTTCGATAATCGTGCCATTAGCATCATGAGCAAGATCCGGAGAAACCTCTAAACTCACATAACCATCGCGATAACGCGTACGCTCATAAGTATCTGCAAAAAGATCACAAGCTGTTTGAATATCATCTACCGCTAACTTAAAGAAAAGCTCACGAGCACTTAACTCTTGATTAACGTCATCCTTCATGACAGAGAGATATTCAGAACCATTAACGATCGCTTTTTCAAAAATCGCAGGATTAGATGTAATACCCAACAACCCTTGCTTAACGATCATTTGAGCAAGTTTCCCTTCATTACCAAGCATATTTCGCTCAATATTATCAAACCAGATACTCTGGCCAATCTCTTCTGCTTTACGAATGTTTCCCATAATTTATCCTTCAATTTTAATAGGAAGATAGCCTCCATCAGATGCTATCAGATCTTCATTAGAAATATCTCTTAGTCACTATTTTACAGATTGATGCTACGAACAATAGTATCTATATTACTCAATTAATATCTTACAGCATTCATATCTCAAACCGTCAACATTTACGGTTGAATGCGACTAGGACGATAAAATCCATGAGAGTTCAGTCGCTTCATCGTCCCTTTTGGCAACCAAATATCGTAATTACTAGGAATTTCGCTACGATTTGTCTCAATGTTACGTAGCCAAGCGGGGTTCAATTCAATCAATAGTGACGCAGGAACTCCGACTTCTATCGCTAAATCACTCAGTTTCATTGGCGAGATTAACTGAATTCCCTCAATGTTGCTTGGCGCAAATTGATAACGAAAGCCCGGAAAATATTTATCCGGATTTTGCGCAATCTTCATCGCCGCAATAAATTCTGCATAGAAGTTACGAGATGCGAACTGAAATGCACCTTCATTATAATTAAAGACAATCATTCCCATATCATTACCATAACGCTCTTTCGCACGAATTCCATGTCCTACGCCCGAGTTGTATGCCGTAATCGTTAAGGGCCAGTAATGCACCAATTTATGATTATATGCCATCAATTTAGCAGCTCCTTGTGCTGAATGACGTGGATCAAAACGAGAATCCAAGATATTCGCTCGCATTGGCATAAAACTTCTAGCAGTTGATGGCATAAATTGCCACATTCCCGAAGCGCCCACTTTAGAACGTGCCCCTTTATTAAAGGAAGATTCTACATGGGGAAGATAAGCAATCTCTTCCGGCAGCCCTGCTTGTCTAAAGACCTTTTTAAAATAGGGAATATAAGCTTGACTACGCTCTAAACCTCGTCGAAATTCTGACTTCAGCCCACGCTGTCCTCGTAACCTTTCTGATGCCCCAATTAAAGCACTTTTCCCCCCGGCCTTCACAAGCATTTTCTTCACTCGCTCTTGATTTTGGGATAAAGGTCTCGGGTTCATCACAGAATCTTCAATCACTAATAGATCTTCTTTAATTAACTCAGAGATGGTATCCCAGGTGCGGCGATCTCCCTGGGTAATCGGTGCAAGATCATAGACAACATCTAAGTAACGATTATCATGAAAAGCCACCAATCCTGTATCCCAACGAGCATAAACATGAACCCAGAAGTTAATCATCGGTGCCATCGCTTTAGGCTCTGGAAACTCGACTCGAGATCCTTTCGGCGCACTTGCACATCCCGCCACAACTAATATAAGGAGCATCAACGTTAAATGACGTTGCCAAGCTCTAATATTTTTCAAAAAATTCATTAATGTACCATGCCTCTTTTCAGGTGATTGACGCATCCGCCAAGAATCTCTCATTCACAATTTAGATTATTAAATATATCTATCCCATCCTCTAAACTGATCTTTTTTTTTAGAATAATTGGACTATTTAAAATTGATGAAGGGATAGATTTCCTATCCCTTACTTTTTAATGAGCCCCTCATTTTTTACCATTAACCCTAAGAATGATCAATCATAAGGGCTTGATATTGGCCATCTTAAATAACTTCTTTTGCCCGTGCAATAGCAGCTAAAACTTGTTTAGGTGCGGTACCACCGTGATGGTCACGTGCGGCAACGGACCCTTCAAGCGTTAAGTATTCAAAAACATCACTGCCGATAAGATCTGAGAATTGTTGCAGTTCTGTCAATTCCATATCCGCTAAATCGCGCTCTGTATCCACCCCTAAACGCACTGCATTTCCGACAACTTCATGCGCATTTCTAAAAGGCATCCCTTTGCGCACTAAGTAGTCCGCTAAGTCTGTTGCCGTTGAGAAGCCAAGCTTCGTGCGAGCATACATATTCTCTTTTTTACTTGAGATTGCCGGAATCATATCCGCAAATGCACGAACGCACCCCAAAACAGTATCCACGATATCAAATAGTGGCTCTTTATCTTCTTGGTTATCTTTGTTATAAGCAAGCGGTTGGCTCTTCATCAAAGTTAACAGAGAGAAGAGGTGACCATAAACACGACCTGTTTTACCTCGAACTAACTCAGGAACATCAGGATTTTTCTTCTGCGGCATAATTGATGAACCTGTACAGAAGCGATCTGGAAGGTTAATAAAATCAAATGCCGGCGTCGCCCAAAGCACGAGTTCTTCTGAGAAACGTGAAAGATGCATTGAAAGAATCGAAGCATCTGCGGCAAATTCAATCGCAAAATCACGATCGGATACTGAATCGAGCGAGTTCTCTGATGGCGCATCAAATCCAAGCAATGATGCCGATAAATGACGATCAATCGGATAGGTTGTACCCGCAAGTGCCGCAGCCCCTAATGGCGAGATATTCAGACGTTTACGACAATCTTGGAAACGCGATCTATCACGTTTAATCATCTCAAACCATGCCATTAAATGGTGACCAAAAGTGATAGGCTGTGCTACTTGAAGATGAGTAAAGCCCGGCATAATCGTATCATGCTCTTTCTCTGCAACCTCTAAAATTCCTACTTGAAGGCGCTTTAATTCTGCATCAATCAGATCTAACTGATTACGAAGCCAAAGACGAATATCCGTTGCCACTTGGTCATTACGTGAACGGCCTGTATGCAGACGCTTCCCGGCAATGCCAATCTTCTCAGTTAAACTAGATTCAATATTCATATGAACATCTTCCAGTTCAATTGACCAAGGGAACTCTCCTGCCTCAATTTCGGCTTTAACTGCCGCTAAACCCTCTTTAATGAGTTTGAAGTCTTCTTCCGTCAAAATTCCTTGCGTAAAAAGCATCTCTGCGTGCGCAAGCGAACCAGCGATATCTTCAGCATACATACGCTGATCAAAATCCACAGATCCTGTGAATGCTTGAACAAATGCATCGGTACTCTCTGAAAAACGTCCGCCCCACTGTTTATTGACCTTATTCGACATTGTCTTTTCCTTCTTCTCTTTCCTGATAAATAGGTAACACAACTTCAACCTGAGTCCCGACTCTTTCTTTACCAGAATAGATCGCGATTCTGCCACTGTGCTCTTCTACAATTTTTTTCACTACTGATAAACCAAGCCCTGTGCCCTTCTCTTTTGTGGAGACATAAGGCTCAAACATTCGATTAATGAGCGTCTCATCGATACCGCTTCCATTATCATTTACCCTTAATACTAAAGTCATCTCATCTTCTCGTTGAAGATCTACAATCACTTTACCATCTAAATTCTCTTTATCTTCTTGGCAGGCTTCTACTGCATTTTTAATAAGATTATGGAACAACTGTCGTAATCGAATCTCATCACCATTGACATAAAGTGACTTCTTCGGTCTTAACAGCACCACCTCAACCCCCCGCACGTAATCACTATAGAGGAAGGTCACCTCTTCGGCTAATGCCGTAATATCAATTTTTTTCAAATGAAGTTTAGGAGCTCTTGCATATTGACTAAAAGCATTGACCATCTTCTTCATCGCATTAACTTGCGTAATAATGGTTTGAGTGGATTTCTCTAGTAAAAACTGATCCTCAAGTTCCAGTTTATCTTTCAACTTAAACGCCATCCGCTCTGCGGATAACTGAATCGGTGTTAAAGGATTTTTAATCTCATGAGCTAAACGA
>JASLEF010000074.1 GCA_030151245.1 Ignatzschineria sp.
CCTGTAATTAACATTATAGTGGCAAGCAATTGACATTTATTGATTTTATCTTTTGAAATCTTAATCTCCGCTCTCATTTCGCCACTTGTAGCTTGCCCATCATCGCTGAACGAATTAAGGGCGCTACTGAATTTGTATTGATAATATGCTGAGAAAACTATCATTATCACACCACTCTTTTCA
This sequence comes from Ignatzschineria sp., assembly GCA_030151245.1. GTDB lineage: Bacteria > Pseudomonadota > Gammaproteobacteria > Cardiobacteriales > Wohlfahrtiimonadaceae > Ignatzschineria. Next base: position 184 of record JASLEF010000074.1, read on the forward strand.
AACATGTCTTTTAAGAAGGCAGATTCTGGATATAGAACCTCTAAAGTAAATATAGAGATAGATGCAGCAATAATTAGAAAGAACAGAGTTAAGAACCATTTATTTTTAAAGTACATTACACTTCCTATTGATTAAATCAACGAAATCCCCGCGTCTTTCAGTGCTCTCTCATTATTCTCTTTAGTGTCGCATTTGTCTATGAAGTCTGACCACCATTGCAATAATTCTCGTCTTTGCTCAATGTATTGGGCTTTATTATATATAGCTCTAATCTGATCTCGCCCAGAGTGCGCGAGTGACGACTCTATAATATCTGGCTTAAATAGCATTGATTCATTTAGTATAGTTGATGCTAAATGTCTGAATCCGTGAATTGTAGTATCAACGCCGGCACGATTGATTGCAATTCTCGGAGTTTCTTTGTTGATGTGGCCATTCTTTCCCGACCCGACAAAAATGTGTCTTGAGTGCGGGTACTCGGATCTTAGCTCTTCAAGAATTTTCATTGATTGAGCTGAGAGCGGAACGATATGCTCTTTTCTCATTTTCATTCTATTTTCAGGAATGATCATAATCTTTTTATTAAAATCTATCTCAGCCCAAGTCGCCTCACAAGCTTCTTGAACACGAGTTATATTTCTTAACATGAACTCAATACAGAGCCTTGTTACTTTGTTAACGCCTTGATGGCTGAAAAACTCAACGATCTGATAGAGGTCCTTTGGATTCAGCGATCGATGATTCTCGGAAACTGGGCGCTTAAACGCATCACGAGTTACCATTGCCACAGGGTTGATCTCACAAATACCACGAGCAAGAGCGAACGAGAACAATTGATTGAGAGCTGATCTTGTTCTGTGCAGGTACTCAAGAACGCCGCGATCTTCAAACGGCTGCAAAGCAATAGCGATATGCGCTGGTTTAATCGCTGTCATTTCCATTTTTCCGAGAGCTTTTAAGCAGTTTTTCTCAATGGCATTTTTAACTTGATTGGCGTATTTCTCTGATTTGGTTTCAGACCAACGATCCCACCACAGCTCAAAAACGGCCGTGAAGTCGGTTACGCTTTGCTTTGATTTTGGATTAATACCTAGAGCAACCTGCGATCTCAAATCTTGATGAATTGCTCTTGCTTGTGAAAGTGATATTTCAGGATATGATCCGATTATCATCGTGTCATATTTTGAGGTGTCGGGATTAACGAAACGATACTCCCAGCTTTTTGATCCGCTCACTAGTATCTTTATCGCAAGACCAGCGCCGTCAGATAGTCGGTACATCTTATCTTTTGGCTTGGCTTGTTTTATTTCACGATCAGTTAAAGGCTTCACTTTTGAAGCTCGTAGAATTGGTGCGCTCATGTTATAATCCCGCTTATCAGATGTACTCATTAAGAAGTTGTCAGTTAGTAGATACTCATTACCGTACTCATTAGTGTCAGAAGTTAATAGGGTAAGGTAGAGTAAGATATATATTCTAATACTGATAAGATAGCATTTATAGTGAGTTGTCGGAATAAGGAAAAACAAGGTAAGAAGAATGTGCGATTGCCTCTTTTTCCGCCATTTTAGAAAACCCTGTAACTCTTAGAGTTGCAGGGTTTTTTGCTATCTGCTTTTAGATAGATTTTTATGCTTTGTAAGAAGAGACTAAAGAGGAAATTATATGCTAGAAATATTCCAAAGTTTATGGCCTGATTTTGATGCATTATGGCAGTGGCAAGGGGATGGCTTAACCGCACTTTTTGTGGTCATATTATTTCTAATATTTTTGAGTTCTAGTTTATATATTTTTATTCAATATAGAAAATCTAAAAAAAGAGTTAAAAGTTTAGATGAGCTATTTGGGAAATATCAAACGCTTAATATCTATGAGGAACAATATACTTTTGAGCAAGATGTCGAGAATATATCTTCAGAGAACAGTAAAAGGTTATTAAAAGAGTATAAATCGACACTGATTTGTTCACCTAAGGGGCAGAAGATTTATGGCGGTCTTGCTGCGGATTATTTCTTTAATACAAATACACTCGCATCTGGAATAACAAAAAATCGGTTATTGATCGCGGTTCCAAGTATTCTAGTAGCGATGGGGGTTTTAGGAACATTTGTGGGGTTAACTTCAGGGTTACGAGGATTAGATATCCATAGTGATGAGATTGAAGTTTTAAAAGATGGGATAGGGCAGTTAGTTGCTGGGGTTTCACTTGCTTTTATGACCTCTATTTGGGGAGTTGGATTAAGTTTATTACTCAATTTCTATGAGAAAATGTCAGCAGGACGTATTGAGATTCAAATTCTGAGATTAAACGATAAAATAGAGCAAATTTTCCCGCAAGCCTCACCAGAAAGAGCATTGCAAAGTATTTCAGACAATAGTGAAGAGAGTAAAGATGCATTATTAGAACTGCATGAAAAACTCGGGTCAACAATGCAAGAGGCAGTGAAAGGTCTTAGTAAAGACTTTGAAGAAGCGATTACCTCAGCTTTAAATAATGTGATGAAACCCGCCATAGAAACCTTAGTAACGACAACGCAAGATCAATCATCTCATGCTTTAGAAGGGCTTGTAACGCAGTTTACTGAAGGAATGAGAGAGGCAGGAATGCAGCAGGAGTCACAACTACGAGAAGCAGGTGAAGTTGTCAATAAAGCAACAATGCAGATGGGAATTGAATTAAAAGAGTTTATTGACGTTCAAAAAGCCCAAACAGAACGACTCTCAACGCAAGAGGGGGAGCGCCAAGTATTAATCGATGGTCAGCTTAATCGTTTACGAGATCAATATGAAGGATTTTTATCAGCTGCAACAGATTCTGAAAAGTCCAATCAAGAGGCTTCACAGGCATTATTAACGCAGCAAGAAGAAATTTTAACGCACTTAACCCAAGTTACTGAAGCTATGCGTAAAAGTGGGCAAAATCTTGATAATAGTAGTAATCAATTGGGGATTTTATCAGGGAATTTAAAACAGCTTACTGATACCTTTAGTGGGACGTTGGCAAGCATTGGAAATACGATTAATAGTGCGAGTGAACGTAATGAGGAAGTCGCTAATTTATTGAGTGATCAACTACAATCTTTAGATGGGGTTACTCAGGCGCTACGAGATAGTGGGGAAACACTTGGTAAGAGTGCTGAGTTAGCGCGAGACGGTTTTACACAATTAGAGACGCATCAGACAACATTCTTAGCAGGAATGAAGCGTGAATTTAACGATGTTTCTACTCATTTAACAGATGAGGTAGAATCTCTACAGAAAACCGTCAGTCAGTGGTTAGCGGATTATAATGAGCAAGTAACCACTCAGATTTCAGATCGATTTAAAGAGTGGAATGATGAGACAACGCGGTTTGCGACATCAATGCATTCAACAGTGTCGGCAATTGCGGCTTTAGTAGATGAGATAGAGAGTAAGACTAAAAGGAATAGATCGTGAGAAAAAGACCTTTTACGACAAAGAAGTTAGATGAAGAGAATCCTTATTGGATGTCTTTTTCAGATATGATGTCAGCATTATTAATGGTATTTATTCTTGCCTCTATTATTTTGATTCTCCAATTAATGGAGCGCCAGCAAGAGTTTAAAGAGCAGGTAAAAGAATTTAACCAAGAAATTCTTTTATTAAAGAAAGCGGAAGAAGTAAGACGAACGATTTTAATAGAAGTCGCTGAGGCCCTACAAAAAGAGGGGATTAATGTTGAAGTCAGTGAGAATCACACTGTTTTAAGAATTCCTAATGAACTCCTTGGATTTGATACGGGAGCTTTTGAAATTCAGCCACGTTATGCACAAACGGCTATGACAATTGGCGAGACGCTTTATAAAGTCATTAATCAGGATGATCGCACAGATTATTTAGATACCATTTTTATTGAAGGACATACTGATAACCGACCTTTAAGAGGATTATTAGGAAAAGGAAATTGGGGACTTTCTACATTTAGATCTATCTCATTATGGCAGTTTTGGAACGAGAGATTAGATGCGGAAATGATGCTTGATCAAATGGTTAATAAAGATAATGCCCCTTTATTTTCGGTTAGTGGTTATGCAGATACGAGACCGGTGATAAAAGAGCAGATGACTGAGTCGGATTATAAAAAGAATCGACGAATTGATATTCGATTTACTATTAGGCGACCAGAAAGTGCAGATTATGAGGTTATACGAGCAAAGCTCGAGAGGTGATTAATGATTAAATTGCCAAGAATACAGTTCAATTTACCGCGTTTTGAACATCATATTCAGGCGTGGCAAAAACTAAATGTCGCCCTGGAAGAGACCACCAAAAAAGCAGGAAAGGGCCAAAATTTTCTTCTGAAAATGGAAGAGATGAAGAGATTAATTGAACAGAAGCGTTGGGCGCAGTTAGACTCAGAATTGACGGCTTCTATTGGAGTGAGGGCATTGTTTAATATATGGGACGAATCATTACCTCATCTTCAATCAAGCTTAACGACGGCGCGTTTACATGGGATTATTGCGGAGCATGATGGCTTAACAATATTAGCGTTAAACCTATTAATGGGAATTTATTTCAAATATTATGATGAGATAAATTTAAATAGCGAAGATGCTTCGGGTTTACGATTGGTTCAAGAGATCATAGAATCAGAACTCCTTAAAAGGATTGAAGGACGAAAGCAGGCAGATTTTGCGAATTCTGAAAGTGGCTTTAAGCAACTCTATGATTCACGATATTATCTTTTTACTAAAAATGCGGTGATGAATATCACGACTAAAGCAAGCAAAGAGAAGAAAAAGTTAGAAAAAATATTTTATGAGGTGGGTATTTCTAAAATTGCCACCTCTGGTCGATTCCATGATGCTTGTCGTGGGGCTTATTATCTACTACAGTTAAAGACAATTCCATTAGGAGAGCCCCATAAGATTCTTGATGAGATGTTAAATGAGAATGTTTATTCGGTACCTTATCGTGATGGGCAAACGTTAGGATTTGAAGCAATCTCTATCTTGCTTGATAGAACGGAAGAAAATCCCTCTAAAGAGTGGACAAATTGGATCGTAGAGATTGCTGGTGATCCTCGATTAGGCATTGCAAGTCAGGGATATAAACGGTACTGGCTAGCCCTTGGGGAGGCGCGAGTTGCTAAAGTTTTAGCATCATTAGCCAATTTAGATCTAGGATTATTCTTAAAAGCGGTAGAAGAGTATGGTAATGAGTTAAATGATACTTCATTACAAAGAATGTTTCCTGCGCGTAAACGATTCTTGGAGGGTTTGCTTGATCTGAAACTCATCCGTAATGCGCGATTAATGATGGGGAATACCGCAGAGGTTCGTGTTAAAAAAATTCTTGGAGATGAGCGGTTTAAGGATAGTCATATTCGTTTAGGGGGAGATTTATCACAACATGTCATCATTTATCTAGATTGTGGGGATTTCCACATTATAGAAGGCTCTCATAGCTTTAGAGTATGGCTGTACTTGAAACGACCATCTGCAAATCTTATGAACTTTAATTTTAGAGGACCTTTGCTTCGAGGATCTTTAATTACAAGGGTACCTACTAATTATAAAAAAGAATATCCAGATCTTCCTTACGCTGCATTTTCACATAATGGAAATGGTTGGATATTAGATTCGATTAATTTCTTAGCAGAGCAAGGTATTCATTTAGATGCAGGGGCATTAACGGATAACAAATCAATTATTGAGAGATTTAAATATGCACCTAAGCCTTTACGCCAAAATTATATTTCCAGCAATATAGGTGTGCAATCTCAACAAGAGAGGAGTGCCTCAATGCGATCTCAATTTAAAGAAGAGCCTCGTCAAACAGTGATCTCTCATAGACCCGCTGATATTGGTATAGGAAAAAAAGAGCTGGACTTAACTGTTCAAGGGTTGAAAATTTTGCATCAGATCTCGTTATCCCCCAATATTACATCTGGAGAATTAGCTGCTGAACTAGGGGTTGAAAGCCTTTCAATGATGTTAAATGGCTCTTTAAGAAGATATTGTTTCTCTTTAATCCAACAACAGGAAAATCGTTGGAAATTAACGAGATTGGGTGAAGAGACTGTTCAGAAGGCTTTGAATGAAGGAAAACTATGACACTATTAAATCGATTTAAGGCGCTATTTTCAGGAAGACAGAACGAGAAGTTATTAGCTTCTTTTGCACAATCTCCTTATTTTGAGCAGAGTATTGTTGAGCAAGGACGATTAATGCAGTTGCCAAAAGAAGAGCTAGAGCAACTGGCAGCAGGTGTAGATTTAGGGTTGAAATCGATGCAATACTCTGTTTTAGCGCTATTAACTGAAGAGGGCTTAGCCGAGGAGATTGATACAGGATTCTTACTACCGACAAAAACCTTAGGATTATTAGTGGATGCTGAGAGAGTGAGTGAAGATCCAGAGAATGAAATCTCACTTTATAAAGGGCTTTCTCAG
>JASLEF010000094.1 GCA_030151245.1 Ignatzschineria sp.
TGCGGGCTCTGTCATTGTTGCCGATGTGAGAACGGGGGATATTCTAGCGATGGTGAATCAACCCGCAGGAAACCCTAATCGTTTAGAAGATCGTCGTGCCGCGCTTCTTAAAAATAGAGTCATTACAGATATATTTGAACCCGGATCAACCATTAAGCCCTTTGTTGTGGCAGCCGGAATGGAGCATGGAAAATGGAAGCCTAACTCTATCGTTAAAACAGGGCGTGGTGGATATCGTATTGGCAAGAATCTGATTAGAGACGTTTCGTTATCTGATTCAATGGATGTCACTACGGTCTTAGCAAAATCAAGTAATATCGGTGTTGTTAGAATTGCGGAAACATTAGATCCTTCAATTTTATTTAATATCTATGATCAAATTGGTATTGGTCAAAAGAGTCAGATTCGTTTAACGGGAGAAGAGCCTGGGAGACTTGGGACATTACGTCGTTGGCAATTAGATCCGTTTGAGTATGCAACGAAAGCTTATGGTTATGGAATTAGTGTCAATACGCTAAAACTTGCACAGATGTATACCGTCTTTGGAAACGAGGGATATTATCGTCCCCTGCGTTTGGTGAAGAACGATTATTATCCTGAAACAACGCAGGTCTTCAGTGAGAGAGTCACAGAGCAGGTTTTATTGATGTTAGAAGCAGCAACCGATAAGTCTCGTGGTGCCGGAGGCTGGCGTGCAACAGTCCCTAACTTTAGAGTGGGCGGAAAATCAGGAACAATTCGTAAAATTGTAAATGGTAAATATAGTAGTACGCATCACCGTAGTTTCTTTGTGGGGCTTGCACCAATTTCTGATCCGCGTTACGTCGTTGCTGTAATGATTGATGAACCCCGAAAAGATGGATATTACGGGGGATTGGTTGCGGCACCTATTTTTAGTGAAGTGATGCGAAGTACTTTAAGAATTATGGGAACAAAGCCTGATGCGCTTTTAGATGATCCTAATATTAAGCTCATTGCTAAATAGAGAATATCGTTGTTAAAAAGGAGAGAATAATGATTTTACAAGATTTGTTACAGCAAAGTGGTGTTGTGAAAGAGATTCCTCCTGAGTTTTCTCAAATTGTTGTGATGGGATTATCCTCAGATAGTCGTTATGCGCAAAAAGGGGATCTCTTTTTTGCCAAACAAGGGGCTGTTTCTCATGGTTTAGATTATCTTGATGCCTTAGAAAAAACGGGTGTCTGCGCCATTATTTATGAAGATCCTCAAAATAAATATCAGATACAGGCAGGGATACCCGCATTAAAAGTGACGGATATTGAGGCATTAATGCGTCAAGTAACATTTAAGTTTTATCAGGATCTTCAGACTCGCATCGAGCTTATTGGGGTCACTGGCACAGAAGGTAAAACATCTGTCACGCAGTTTATTACAAAAGCTTTTAGCGCATTGAATGTCGATTGTGGATTAGTAGGCACTAATGGCATTGGTTTTATGGGGAATTTGAAAGAAAATACTCATACAACGCCAGATTTGATGGCACTCTATCAATCTTTAGCAGAAATTGATTTAGCAGAAGATGTTCGAGTTTTATTGAGCGGGATGCTTCCTATAGCCTTAGAGGTTACATCGCATGCGCTAGATCAAAAACGAATTGAGGGCTTGAAATTTAAAACAACGGTTTTTACCAATCTTAACCGAGATCATTTAGATTATCATGGAACTTTAGAAGCGTACGGTGAAGCGAAATCACGACTTTTCATGGAGTATGTGCAAGAAAATAGTGTGGTGAATATTGATGATCCATTTGGGGAGCAGCTAAATCAACGTTTAAGCCAAGAAAAACCCAATATTAAGCGCTTTCCTTATGGCACGAAGGCTTCAGATGAGGCGCATTACCTTCAAATTCAAAATCTTCAGTTACATGAGACAGGGTTGGGTTTTACGCTGCAATATCAAGGGCAGCAGTATCCTATTAAGAGCCATCTGTATGGGGCGTTTAATGCCTATAACCTTGTGGCTGCGGTGGGAGTCCTATTATCTTTTGGATTACCGTTAACTCATATCATTGAAGTGGTGCCGGCAATTACGAATGTTAAAGGGCGAATGGAGATGGTGTACCTTAAGAATGGGGCGGTCGCTGTTGTGGATTATGCTCATAAACCGAATGCGCTAAAGCAAGCTTTGATCTCACTTCGGGAACATTTAGATGAGGGGCGTTTAGTCTCTGTTTTTGGTTGCGGTGGTAATCGTGATACGGGAAAGCGAGCTTTGATGGCGGCAATTGCCGAAGAGTTCGCTGATCAAGTGATTGTGACAAGTGATAACCCTCGTTTAGAAGATCCTTTGTTCATTATTCGAGATATCCAAGCAGGCTTTAAGCACCCTGAATCGGAAAAAATAATAATTGAAGCAGATCGCGCAAAAGCGATTACGTTAGCAATTAGCCGTAGCCAAAAAGGCGATATTATTTTGATTGCCGGGAAAGGGCATGAAGATTACCAAATTTTAGGCGATAAAGAGATCTATTTCTCTGATTTTGCCGAAGTTCAAAAAAATAATGAGGAGCTATAATATGAAGCTATCTGAAGCAGCCAAGATTATGAAAGGTGAGCTCAAAGGACAAGATGCTTACTTTTTTGGCGCCGCGAGTGATACTCGAAAATTAAAACCAGG
>JASLEF010000027.1 GCA_030151245.1 Ignatzschineria sp.
AAAACCAAGTGGGACGCATAAAGAAACATCTTATTTGTGGTTTTTTTTAGCCTTAATGTCTTTTTACTTGTGTACTTGTAAAACGCCCACAAACGGCGTATTTGCTTTCTTCAGGCACAAAAAAAACCGCTATGCGGTCTGACAGTATCTCGGTTCTCTCTTGCTATGTAGAACTTTGTTCCATATAATTGTTCATAGTAGCTTGCTTTAATCGCCTTGCCTGGCAATTAAAGTAGTTTGAGAGAAGGTCAGATTTCTTTCAAACCGATAGGGCTAATCTATAAGAGAACCGTAAATGACGCAAGTTATTTACGGTTTTTCTTTAAAAAAAAATAGTGCTGGATCCTCTTCTTCTTTTTTTATACAATGCAATGCCTCTAATAATTAATCTCAAAAGAGCACAAATGACTAATAAAAGAAGCATTAGGTTTATTGATTTATTCGCTGGAATGGGTGGATTTAGAATTGGATTTGAATCTGCAGGGAGAGATTTAGATACCAATACTCATTGTGTATTTTCATCTGAAATAAAAGAAGCTGCTATTACCGCCTATCAGCAGAACTTTAACGAAACTCCCTCAGGAAATATAGAAGAAATAAACGCTAAAGATATTCCTGATTTTGATGTTTTACTCGCAGGATTTCCTTGCCAACCATTTTCATCAGCTGGAAATAGAGAAGGATTTTTAGATACCAGGGGTACTCTATTCTTTGAAATTGAAAGAATTTTAAAAGAAAAAAAACCTCATGGTTTTATCCTGGAAAATGTCGATGGTTTAATTAATCACGACAAGATAAATCCAAGTGACCCTATAGGTAGGACTCTTGATGTAATGCTCAAAAGTTTAAAATCTTTAGGGTATAACGTAACGTGGAAACTTTTAAATTCCAGTGATTTTGGGTTAGCACAATCAAGAAAAAGAGTCTTTATTGTAGGATCTCTCAACTCTAAAATACCCTTAAATGACTTTCATAAAAAATCGGTAAAACTAAAAGATATTTTAGAATCAGGATTACCAACTCTTAAGTCTAATATCGCTAAAATTCTCTTAGAAAAGTTTCGACCAGATCAATTATTTGGTAAGTCAATAAAGGATAAAAGAGGGGGGGAAAATAATATTCATAGTTGGGAGCTAGAGCTAAAAGGTCCCTGCACTGATGATCAGAAAAAATTATTGTCAGAGTTATTAAAGGCTAGAAGAAATAAAAAATGGGCAGATATCATAGGTATACAATGGATGGACGGAATGCCCTTAACATGCGAGCAAATTTATACTTTTTTCCCTCATGAGAACTTACAAGAAATGTTAGATGACTTAACATCTAAAAAATATTTAAAACTAGAGCATCCTAAAGATCTCATGTTTGTACAAAATAAAAATGGTGTTCTCTCAAAAAGAAGAATGCCAAGAACAGATTTACCTAAGGGATACAATATCGTTGCTGGAAAAATGAGCTATGAAATCAGCAAAATATTAGATCCTGAAGGTTTAGCTCCAACTTTAGTAGCCATGGACATTGATAGATTAGTTGTTGTTGATAATGATGGGTTAAGGAACTTATCCGATATAGAACAAAAAAGGCTTTTTGGCTTTCCAGATAACTATAATTTATCAAACCTATCTATAGTAGATAGATTTGATTTATTCGGGAATACCGTTCCTATTCCAGTAGTTACAGAAATATCAAAACTACTAATTAAAGACTTTTTAAGTTCTTAAAATATTTAAGGAAATTATCTGTTTCCTTTAATTTTAGATATTTTGCTTCTGTTTTATAAAGTGCATCAACAAATTCCTCCTTGTTCTTAAAAGGAGGATATTTTGAAGCTCTCGATGAATGAAAGGCACATGGACGTAGATTGTAAATAACCCCTCTTTTAGTCTGTGTCTTAATTGGCCATCTTTCAGACGCGCTACTAATCTCCCATATTTTTTTTAAAAAAATATTTTCTATATGGAGCAACCCATTGTTTAATTTGTACGCAAATATTAAATAGTCAGCATCTAATCTTTCTGGATTCGTGGTTAATGATTCACAATATGACTGAAAATTAGCAATATCAAAGCTTGGAGTAGCATCAGCATTATAGGTTTTCACCTCTAATAATCCTTTATCTGGTCCAATAAAAAAATCTGGAAATTCTTGGGATTCTGCTTGCTCAAAAATATCGTAGCAGTTTTTTTTAGCCCATACACCTAACCACTCTTGAATCATTCCCCCAATACCATCGCGAGATTGTATATTAAAAGAAATATCACCTAATCCAAACTTAACCCCACCTCTCAAATTAGGTAATTCAGATATTAACTGTTCATACATCATCACAGATATATCATTATAAATATTCATTTTTTCCTCTTTATAAGCATATAAAAAGGTTAATTATATCTACTCCAAAATACAAAACATAAGATCATATCTTACAGAGCCAAAGAAGGTGATCAAATTCATATGCTTATATCGATATTACTATCCTTTTGGTTTTGAATAAGCGCTTCTTCTATCGCTTGATTCCTCTCTCTAATAATTTCTGTAACTCTATCTGATTGCTGTTGATCAGTTTTAATTGTTTTGATAACTGACTGATTATATCTACAGATATCTTCAACTGTTCCGCTAACTCCGCTATATCTTGCGATTGTTTCTCGTATAGCAGCTTTAAGGCTTTCAGCTCGTTTTGATATTGTTTCTCCAAATTCTCTAATGTGTTCAACAAAAGTTTTTCTGCTTCCGTCATTATTATCAATTCCCTCTATTTCACTGGCGCTAAAATCATCAAATTCCCTTTCTCTCCCCAATACATTCCTTTGTATTTGGGGTCTATTTGAACGCAATATCTCGATACTCCGTTCTCTATTTCGCATTTCGATAGCATTATGTTCTCTGATTGGCTTTCCCAATACTCGGCTGATTTCGCCCATCTCTGTAGCTTGCTCGCTTCCTCGCTTGCTAGATAAATCAAAATCAATAAAACTATTCCTACGATCCCCGTTATGATCATCATTACGATTGCCGTTACTGTCCAAACCCTTTGCGTCTGCTCTGTTTGTATCTTTTGAGTGCGTTTGATCTGCTCGATCAGTTTCGTTGTGTTCTGATCTAGCCCCTCTATCAAATTCTGTTGTGCTTCTCTCGCTTGTTCTAATGTCTTGGCTGTATGTCGCTTCGCCTGCTCTGTCAGCTCGTCTGTATAGCTTTTTATTACGTTCTGTTGCTCGCTCAAGTTGCTCTTTATAAAGTCTTTGTGTTTCTTGAATTCGCTCAAAAGTTCTGCTTCTGTATTCGTCTGTAGCTCTTGCGATTGCTTCTGTAATTGTTGTGTCAGCTGTGAAATTTTGCTCATATAATGCACCTTTTAGCCGTATGTTTTTCCCTCCATCGGGATCTTTAATTGATATTGATTGCTTTGTTTGTCTTGCTACTTCAAAACCTGCATTCTCTAAGAAATTAACAACACCTTGCCGATCTTTAATCTCTCCACTTACAACCATGTTAGTAACCGCCTCATCAATGGCTTTAACTGCTTCTTTCTTGTTCTTTGGCAAGTCTTTTGCTGTCGTGATTGTTCGCTTGCGCTGAGGGTCATCAGGATCTGATAATTTGTAATCGTGATTGATTAACTGCTTACAATTATCAATGCGACTCTTGTCAGCTTTGTGATAGTACGGCTGTAACCGTTTGTTAGTTGTTAGCTCTACGTTTGCAACGACAAAATTAAGCTCTAAGCGGTCGTTTTTGTCTGTATGCTCTATCCAAGTAATCTCGTATTGATTCGGCTCTAGACCGGGCAACAACGCTTCTTCAAAGCGTGTCATAATTTCCTCTTTTTGCTCGGCTGTAATCTCGTGATGTTTCTCTTCAAAACTCAAAACACCAGCTGTGTAGTTTCTTGAGAAGTCTAAACCGTCAATGATCTCTTTCGTTTGCTCCAAGTCGCCTCGAAGCACCGTAGCGCCCTCTCGCTGTCGATCTTTTCCCATGAGGTAATCAGCAACGCCTTTCCCTCCGCCTGCGCCCCTCGCAAAGAATTTAACTAGCATAAGCACCTCTAATAGCAATCAATTCGCTCTCGATATTTTGTAATATGATTGATAATTTAATCAGATCAATTCGATCGCTCTGCGATTGATAGCGGTTCAAATTTCGTGATATTTGATTCACGTTATTACCAACACTAGCAAGTTGTCGCAACAGCTCTGGGGGAACGGTTAAACGGTTAATCTTATCCCTATTTTTTTTGGCTATTTTTGCAAAATATTCACTATCAGCAGATAGACAATATTCACGCATAAACTCGGCAAGCGGTTGATTCTGCGCAAGCTCTAAAAGCTTTTGATGTTCTTCATCAGATACCCTGATTTTTATTGATTTATTTCGCTTCTGCATTGGCTACTCCTTTGAAATAATTCCTTTAGATTCGGCAATCGATTTGGATCTCATTTTATCTGCAAACATTCCAATCCTTCTGATTTCAAAACAAACAAGCTTGCTTGAAAGCTTGGGGGGTTTCGGGGGGCTTGTCCCCCTGAACCTGCTCCACAAATGACCAACTCGCAGAGGGGTCTTTGTGTGTGCTGGCTTAATTAAATTCTATCATAACTCAAAAGCTCAAAAACGCTAACCAATCTTCAAAAAGCAAACTCAATAATAACGCTTAAAAGGTAGAAAAATAGGCATTTAAAAGATAAACTTAAATGGCAACTCAATATAAATAAAAAAAGGAGCTTGAAATGGCACTTAAAAAGGTAGAAAAAAAGGTATCTCTTAACATTAAAATAAATGAAGATTTAGATAAAAGATTAAAAAGAGCAAGGAAAGTAGCAAGAGAGAAAGGGAAGATTTTTAACGTATCAAAAACAGTAGAAGACTACCTATTAAAAGAACTAAAAAAGGTAGAAAAACAGCTAGAAATAAATCTATCTATAAAGGAAGAAGAATCACAAACAACAATATTTGATGAAACTGAAGAAATAAAGGTAGAAAAAGAAGAAGAAATAGAAGTAGAAAAAGAGGAAGAACCTCAAATGTCATACATGGATAGATGGAGAGCAATAGGAAAATAAAAAA
>JASLEF010000132.1 GCA_030151245.1 Ignatzschineria sp.
TTGCGTTGTTGAATCGAATCCAGTTTCATCAATGTAGACTATCGGTCTATTATTTGAAAAATACTTATACCAATGTTTTAAAAAAGATCGCCTTTTATCAGGAGATTTCAAGCTTTCACGGCATCTTAAAGTCTTTTTTTACGCGTGATTTTCATTTTTTTCAATGAATGTGTAATGGAGCCAATACTAACACCAAAGTGTGATGCGATCTCTTTGAGGAAAGCATCTGGATGTTGTTCAAATATCTAGTCGTAGTTGACGGCCTTGCATCTTGAAAGATAAAAGGCATTGATCAGAAGTATCTTCATCAATCACAACGCCGACCTGCTTGTTGTCGCCACCCATATCTGCATCTTTAATATAACCATCGGCATAACAAGAGTGACCATTCGCTCCAAGAATATCCACTTCAAAATATTGCCGATGTCGCTTCTCAGGTAATAGTGAGACTACTACCGCCGTTATTCCCCACATATTTCCCAACAGGCAATTGCGCATAGCCATAATTAGATAGGAGTGTGATAAGCAGTAATGAAACTAGAAATGGCCATTTTTGCATTGTGATGATTCCACTGCATTGAATTTGAATAGATATATGTCTTAGTAGTCTTTAGGCTTGAAGCTTATAGAAACGTTGAGTTAGCGTGTAGTATACAACCATTAGGAATATCCAACAGTACTAGTAAATAATTCTGCGTTGATAAGGCATATGCTTGATAATGTGTTCCATTAACTTGTGTATATTAAACTTATATTCAGCGCTATAGTAGATCGGTTTAGATATGGTAATGCCTGTAGCTTCCCGCAAACGGGATTGTACAGAAGATGCTTGTTGTTCTAAGAAATCGTGTAGTATTGGATTGGGGGCGTTCTTTAGAGAATCCCAGTTACGTCCTTTCATGGCAACATCACATTGATTGATACCAACAATTATCCTATCAGGAGGAACATTTTTTAAGACTACAGATTCCAAAAGCTTATAGGTTGTTCCCATGTCTCGATGACTACCATCTAAAATTACAAAAACAAGATCTATTAAACCATAAGAGATGTATGTTCCTTTCTCAGTGCATTTTGATAATAAAAGCTTTGTTAGTTTTTTTGAGTGCATTACATCAGCATTTATTCCATCGCCAAAACCGGCTGTATCATGCAGTCTTAAAACATTGCTCACCATATAGTGCGAGATTTCCATTGTTTCTGGGGTTGAGCCCTTTCCTACTTTTGCAACATCCTGTTTAAATAATGCATTGATTGTTGAGCTTTTCCCCACACCCGTTGCTCCAACTAATGCAACATCTAAAGGATACAGTAGGCCTCGTTGTTGTATTATTTCCATCAGTTGGGCAGAATATTTCTCTCTCATAATAATCCCTCAACCCACATCATAAATTACTAATGATGTGGATTATGTAGTTTAATTATAGCAATAAATAAGGTGTTCTAAAATAAACCCAACAAACCACCAATAGCTCCCACAACGCCCCCTACAACACCACCAATTTTAGCGCCTACAGGGCCTGCAATTGTAGCACCCAAAGTAGCACCAAGTTGGGCTCCTTTTGAGGCTCCTTTGGCAACAGATCCCCAAATTGTAGAGCTGATCTCTTCTCGATAGTTTTCTAATTGATCATCTTTTTCCCACATTTGTTTATTTTGATTTATATCGGAAATAAAGGCTGCTCGTTTTTCTTCTTTGGTATGTCTTAAAATAAATAGTAGTAATTTTGAAAGATTGTAAGGTCTTTGTGTTCCGAATTCATCTTGATAGCCTGCAGAATAATAAATTGGATCTACATTTACTCCCGTAGCATCAAATATTCTGCGTTTTGTAGAAATAACTTTCTCGTCTAAAAAAGTGATTAATTCAGGCATAGGTTCATTTTTCTCATAATTCCAACCCCGTCCTTTCATTGCCATATCACATTGATTAATGGCTATTAATAAACGACTTTTATCTTTTCCTAGATTAGGAATAATAACTTCATTGATGAGCTCGTAGGATGTTCCTAAATCTCTAGATCCACCGTCTAAAATGACTAAAACAAGATCAATTAGAAGCTCACCTTCAGAGTCTTTTTTATGTAGTAACTCTATAATTCTTTTTGCATGTCTTCTATCAGCTTCTTTACCATCCCCTAGTCCTGGAGAGTCATAAAGAATAATATTATCTAACTCATATTTTTCGATATCCATCGTTTCAGGATCACTGCCCATGCCTACTTTAGCTTTATTGGCTTGAAATAATGCATTAATCGTAGATGATTTTCCTGACCCGGTCGCACCTGTAATTAATATATTAATTTTTGTGTCTTTTATACGAGTTAAATTTCTTAATAATATATTTTTATCTTGCTCTGTGAATGATCCTTCATCAATTGCATCAGATATCGCATCAAAAACATTTTGCTTATTCATAACTTAATACTCCTTATATACATATATAAGATTAGGCTTTTTCTGCAGCAGGACGAGCTTCTGATTGTTCTAACAGGTTAGCGGCTTTTTCGCATGCTGTAGAAAACTCATTAAAGCTATCAACAATTTGATCGACATAGTGAGATATAGTGTCATACCAATTATCATTATTGGCTGCATTATTGATGGAATAAGGATTGTTGTTTATTTCTAAATTAAAAGTAACAGGATTAATGTTTCGTTCTTTTAGAATCTCATTTGCTTGATCGAGAGTGTGGCGATAGGCATTTATAGTGCCATAAGCCATGCTTTTGCTCCCATTAACTCTTTTTGCAATATCTGCCCTTTTTCTTCTAATAGAAGTTGCTTCTGCAGCCGCTCCAATTTTTCCAAAAAAACCACCACCAATATCTCCTAAATAGGTAGCACAATTACTCGCATCCCATAAAATTTTATTAACAGAAGTGGTAATTTGTAAAACTTCTAAGCAAATATCATTCAGCTCTTTAACTAACTTCTGGGTATTGTTATTCATAAT
>JASLEF010000155.1 GCA_030151245.1 Ignatzschineria sp.
AGATGCCAGATTTGCTCCTAAAATTGTTAATAAAGTCCCTTTGATGCCATATTTTAAAGTTGAATTTGCCACAAAAAGATTGACGGGACCAGGCAAAATCAAAAAAGTCGTAACAGATAAAATATAGGTGAATAAAATAGAAATTAAAGACATCTATCGCCTTTTTTATTTTTAATGAAATTAGAAAATTAGGTCTATCATTGTATCGTTACTTACAAGCAATCGATCAATTAAATAAAATAGATCCTTTAGTTTTAAAAAATCTCATCTAAACATATGTAGATGCATATATTTAGATGCATACATACAGATCTATACAGCTGTATATATCTGTGTTTAAATGTGTTTTAAATACATCTATGTAAATTTATATAGATTTATATGGATATATATGGACTTATATAGATATCGAACATCTATAAATTCAAAAGAAGATCACTAGACAATTAAATTTTGCACTATTGCGGATTAATGCTATGACTACCTTTGCCCAATCATTTATAAAACCTTTAGAGTTGGCGTCAATAGAGCGATCCATTATCATCCCTCCTCTCTTACACTAATATGATATCAGTACGTCACTTTTAGAATATTCATCAATCACAACTGTTCCATTTTTTAGAGATGGCGTATTGCTTACCGACAGTCTCATAATAGATGACACTCCTACCTATCCCCCCCTTTTTTTCCCTTGAGTATCATCTATAGGTAATATCTCTCTCTTAAACAGAGTCGTCATACTACCCATATCTCCTTATCCTCTCTTTTATGGCTTTAGCCAACAAAAAAAGAGCTAACAAATGTTAGCTCTTTTCTATCTGGTAAGATTTCAATCTTTATCAGATACTTCCTTAATGTCTTGCAACCATTAACTTTTTGATCTCTGCGATTGCTTTTGCAGGGTTCAAGCCTTTAGGACAAGTATTTGTACAGTTCATGATCGTGTGGCAACGATAGAGCTTAAAAGGATCTTCTAAAGCATCTAAACGGTCACCCGTATATTCATCACGGGTATCTGAGATAAAACGATAAGCCTGAAGTAATACCGCAGGACCTAAATATTTATCTGCGTTCCACCAGTAGCTTGGGCACGACGTTGAACAAGATGCACAAAGAATACACTCATAATAACCATCTAGCTTACGGCGTTCTTCAATCGATTGTAAGCGCTCGCGAGGAGGTGTTGCTGTATCAGTTTGTAACCATGGTTTGATCGATGCATATTGCGCATAGAA
This sequence comes from Ignatzschineria sp., assembly GCA_030151245.1. Classification (GTDB taxonomy): domain Bacteria; phylum Pseudomonadota; class Gammaproteobacteria; order Cardiobacteriales; family Wohlfahrtiimonadaceae; genus Ignatzschineria. The sequence goes on from JASLEF010000155.1 coordinate 1,236, forward strand.
GTGCGTCAAATCTGGAACTAAGTCCTTGATAACATGCATATGTGGAAGTGGATTAATTGATACCTCACCAGCTTCAACTGAACTAATGGCTTTAGTACATGCTAATGTATTCGTCCCATCGATATTCATCGCACATGAACCACAAACCCCTTCACGACATGATCTACGAAGTGTTAATGTTGGATCCATTGTATTTTTGATGAGTAATAACGCATCAAGAATCATAGGACCACAAGCATCAAGGTCTACCTCATAACGATCGTAACGTGGATTTTCACCGGTATCAGGATTCCAACGATAAACTTTAAATACTCGTTTGTTAGTTGCATTTTCGTTTTTAAAGAACTTTCCTTCTTTAACAACCGAATTTGCAGGTAATTTAAATTCAGCCATAATATTTTCCTTTTCTTTTAACCTTTCTTATCTAAATGAAGTCTCTTCAATTAGTAAGTACGTTCTTTAGGTTCGATATACGCAACTTCATCAGTTAATGTGTACGTATGAACAGGACGATAGTCAATAGTGACATCCCCATTCTCATCAATCCATGCAAATGTATGCTTCATCCAATTCACATCATCACGATTTGGATAATCTTCACGAGCATGGGCACCACGTGATTCTGTACGATTTACTGCTGATTTAACAGTTGCTACCGCACAAACTAAAAGGTTAGAAAGCTCAAGAGTTTCTACTAAGTCTGAGTTCCAAATTAAGCTTCTATCATAAACTTTGATATCTGCAAACTTTCTGAAGGCTTCATCAACACGTTTAACACCATCTTCAAGTGTCTCTTGCATACGGAATACCGCAACATCTTCTTGCATCGCACGTTGCATTTCATCACGGAGCTCAGCTGTTGAAATATTTCCATCCGCATAACGAATCTTATCAAAGCGATCTAAAATTTCGATAACTTTTTGGTCATCCATTGCCGGGTGATCTGCGCCTGGCGTTAAGATTTCTGCCGCACGATTTGCTGCAGCACGACCAAATACGACTAAGTCAAGAAGGGAGTTTGAACCAAGACGGTTTGCACCGTGAACGGATACACATGAAGCTTCACCGATAGCCATTAACCCTGGTACAACATAATCCGGATTACCATCTTTAAGCGTCACGACTTCACCGTGATAGTTTGTAGGTACACCACCCATGTTGTAGTGAACTGTTGGGATAACTGGAATAGGCTCTTTACGAACATCAACGTCTGCGAAAATTCTTGCGCTTTCCGCAATACTTGGAAGTCGATCTTCAATCACTTCAGGACCTAAATGCTCAAGATGAAGATAGATATGATCTTTCTTAGGACCCACGCCTCGACCTTCACGAATTTCAATCAACATTGAACGTGAGACAACGTCACGTGATGCTAAGTCTTTCGCATTCGGTGCATAACGCTCCATGAAACGCTCGCCATTTGAGTTAGTTAAGTAACCCCCTTCACCACGAACACCTTCTGTAATCAAACAGCCTGCGCCATAGATACCTGTTGGGTGGAACTGCACAAACTCCATATCTTGAAGTGGAAGTCCCGCACGCGCTACCATTCCGTTACCATCACCGGTACAAGTATGAGCAGATGTTGCAGAGAAGTAAGCACGGCCATAACCACCTGTTGCTAATACCACCATTTGCGAACGGAATACATGCATTGTTCCTTCCGCTAAATCCCACGCCACAACTCCACGGCACTCACCTTCATCCATTAAAAGATCAATGGCAAAATACTCGATATAGAACTCAGCATTATGCTTCAATGATTGTTGATAAAGGGTATGAAGCATCGCATGACCTGTTCTGTCTGCTGCTGCACAAGTTCTTTGCGCTTGGCCTTCACCAAAATTGGTGGTCATTCCACCAAAAGGACGTTGATAGATTTTTCCATCTTCGGTACGAGAGAATGGTAAACCATAATGCTCTAGCTCTAAAATTGCAGGAATCGCTTCACGACACATATATTCGATAGCATCTTGGTCACCTAACCAGTCTGAACCTTTAACAGTGTCATACATATGCCAGCGCCAATCATCTTCACCCATATTACCAAGCGCAGCTGAAACTCCACCTTGCGCCGCAACAGTATGTGAACGTGTTGGGAATACTTTTGTTACGCACGCTGTTTTTAAGCCTTTTTCTGCCATACCAAGTGTTGCACGGAGACCCGCACCACCTGCACCCACAACAACAACGTCATAAACGTGTTCTTGAATTTTGTAATCTTTATACTCTTTTAAGTTACTCATCGATTAAAACTCCGAGAATTTTTATTCTATTAATTAAACCAGTTCTAGCCCATCATCACAGCAAATGTAGATACTAAAAAACCTACACGAGCGATTGCCCATACAATGCCGAGTCCGATGATTGTTAAAATCACCTTCATTGCACTTAAAAGAACAATACGCTGACATGTTTTACTAACATAGTCTTCGATCACAACTTGAAGACCTAAAATCGCGTGATAAAAACCTGCAACAACAAAGACAATTAACAGAACAGTGTTAAGGGGTGATCCCACCCAAAGCACAACATCATCAAAGCTTTTTCCATAAAGCGCTGCAAAAGAGAAAGCGAACCAAAGAAATAGGACCGCAAGAACAACCGCAGAAACCTTTTGGGCTAACCATGAACGTGAGCCAGAATGTGTAGAACCTAAGCCTTTAACGCGGCCTAATGGTGATTGATATCTTTTCATGATCGCTCCTTATGCCGCAAAACCAACGATGATAATAAGCACTGCTAGGACAGGTGCCGCAATCTGAACGATACGAGCACTTTTCTTTGCAGATTCAATATCAACGCCTTTACCCGCATCCCAAAAAAGATGACGAATACCGTTACAGAAATGGTAACAACCAGCAAAAGTTCCCGCCATGACGAGAATAATCATCAACGGATTAGTTAATACATTAGTCATTGTTGCAAATGCTCTTGGGCCAGCTGCAAGTGATGCAAACCAAACACCTATAACAATTAAAACTAAGACTAAAGCAATTCCCGATAAGCGGTGTAAAAAGCTCATTACAGATGTAATTTGCAATTTATAGCCACTACCGAGCATAAATGGCGATATCGGCCGTTTATTTTGACTCATAGATAGACTCCAATAATTTAAAAAATATACATACAGATTAAACCTAAGCTGCATCAGTTTGCCAAGTTATGACTAATTTTTCAATCTCCCCGTTATAATTAGGCAAGATATTACTCACTTCATGAACATTTGTGCGCTTATGATCGCTCTAGCGCTTCTATAGGGGCAAGCTCTGCCGCCTTTTTTGCAGGAAAATATCCAAATAAAATCCCAATCATAAATGCCGCTATAAATGAAGAAATAATAGAAGGAATTGAAAAACTTAGCGGTACCATATCGCTCATTTGTTGTGCGGAAAAACCCAGTATAAGGGCGAATGATACCCCTATTGTACCCCCAAGTAAGCAGACTAATATAGACTCAATCAAAAATTGTTGAGATATATCACTTTTTCTTGCGCCAACAGCCATTCTCATCCCAATTTCTTTCGTTCTCTCTGCGACGGAGACCAACATAATATTCATGACCCCTATCCCTCCCACTAAAAGAGAGATCATCGCTATTGAAGTAATCAATATTCTCATAATTAAAGTTGTGGACTCGACCATCTCTTTGATCGCATCGGCATTGTAAATAAAGAAATCTTTTTGACCATGGAGTTGCATCAACGTATCCGTAATACTTTTATCCGCTAATGACATCTCCACACCATCAACAATCCTTACTGTAATATTTCGAAAAGAGGTGCCTCCGATCATTCGTTTCATCGCACTCGAATAAGGAATCCAAATATTCATATTCTCACTACTAAACATCCCTTGGGACTTAGAGGTCGCAACGCCGATAATTTGAACGGGAAGCTGTCCTAAAATAATCACTTCTCCCAGAGGATCTTCTCCATTTGGAAAAAAGGTCTTAACACTATTTTCATCGATCACGGCTTCTAAAGCTAGAGCGGCTTCACTCGCTTCATCAAAAGTAACCCCTTGGGTAATTTCATAACCTTGCACATCAAAAAACTGTGCACCTACCCCTTGTACTTGTGTGTTTACTGCCGAAATATTACCATAACGAGCTTCTACCGCGGTAGCAACTACCGGCGTAACGCTATGGACAAAGGGGAGCTTGGTCAGCGCATCAATATCTGCAGGCTGCAAGGATTGCACACTTTGAGAACGCCGATCTCCAAAACCTGTCCCCGGATAGACGGTTAAAGTGTTCGTACCCATATTACGAATATCAGCAATAATTTGATCGGTCGAGCCCCTTCCTAACGCAATAACTAGTACGACAGAGGCGATACCGATAATAATCCCTAGCATTGTTAAAAAAGTGCGTAGTCGCTGCATCTTCATGGAGATCAGCGCCATCGTAAAAGCATTTGAGATCCTCTGTAATATCTGCGTAATTCCAGCGCTTTTCTTCCAAGTTGTCAATGCTTGAGGCGTCTCCACCACTCTCGCTCTCTTCTCATGAAGATGTGGTCTATCTGCGATAATTAGACCATCTTTTATCTCAATAATGCGATTAGCATGTGCTGCGACATCAGGGTCATGGGTCACCATAATAATTGTATGCCCAGCTTCATTAAGCTCTTTTAATATCTCTAAAACTGCCTTCCCACTTTCACTATCTAAAGCACCAGTCGGTTCATCTGCGAGAATAATATCCCCGCCATTCATCAACGCTCTAGCAATACTTACTCGCTGCTGTTGTCCCCCTGACAATTGCGTAGGATAGTAATCTAAGCGCTCTCTTAGCCCAAGTCTGCTCAACAATTCAGATGCCCGCTTGTGACGCATAGAGACAGGCATTCCTGAATAGATTGCCGGCATCTCTACATTCCCTTCAGCCGATAATGTCGTTAAAAGATGATATCTCTGAAAAATAAATCCAAAGTTCTCTCGCCTTAAAGCTGCTAACTCATCCTCACTATATTGAGAAATTTCACGCCCATTAAAATGGTAACTCCCTTTAGAAAGGTAATCTAACCCCCCAATAATATTCATAAGTGTCGATTTACCAGAACCAGAAGCTCCCATTATGGCAATAAACTCTCCCTTTTCGATGGAAAGGGAGATGCCCTTGAGCACCTCAACGTCTAAATCTCCAGATTGAAATGACCGGCGTAAATCACGAAGTTGAATCAGCGGATAATCTTTATTACTCATTATCGTCTTCTACCCATGCTTGGACCACGTCCCGTTATTGCAACGGTTCCTGCTGACTCTGCCGTGATGACACGATCACCTTCTTTTAAGCCAGACCTTACTTCAATAGCCACGTTATTAGAAATACCCGTTTCAATTTCACGTGGGGAGATGGCTCCCGTCAATTCATTGTCAAGAACCCAGACGACCTTTTTACCAGGAGTAGGTTTTTCTATAGGTTGGTTATGAGGTTGATAACGAAGTGCTGAAACAGGGATAGATAAGATATCTTTTTCATCTTCTAAGACAATATAAACCTGGGTAGACATGCCTATATAAAACTTCAAATCGGGATTTTGAACATCAAACAATCCATTGTAATAAACAGCCTCATTGAAATTTGTCACGACATTGCCAACAGTTGTTTGAAACGTTTCTGTTGCAGGTTCAATCTGCCTTAAAACAGCCTCATAACGCTGATTAGGTTCTCCTAAAATTGTAAAATATGCCGTCATCCCAGGCTTTAATTTTGTAACATCTGCTTCTGAAATTTGTGCTTTGATCGTCATTACAGAAAGATCAGCAACTTTCACAATCGTAGGGGCTGTCTGAGAGGAATTTACCGTCTGCCCTTCCTTTACAACAGTTGCCACAACAATTCCCTCCATTGGCGAAGTGATTTTTGTATAAGTCAAATCAAGCTCCGCTGTATCTAACGCAATTTGTGATTGCGCAATTTGAGCGGTTAATGCTTCTAATTCTGCCTCATAAACTTTTAAATTTGCTTCAGCAGTATCCAAATCAGCCTTTGTCGTCGCCCCATTCTTAATTAAATTTTTCTGCCTATCTAAATGGATTCTCGCATTTAATAATTGTGCTTCCTTTGCCACTTTTGAGGCTATTGCATTCTTGAGACGAGCATCCCCATCTTTTACGGCATTTTGCTGGGGTAAATCATCGATTTCCACCATCAACATTCCTTTTGTGACGTTATCTCCGAGAGATACATACATATTCTTGATCTGTCCTGATACTTGCGCCCCAACATCCACTTGCTGAGAGGCTTCCATTTTCCCATAGGCAAGAATGTTAACCTCAAGATCCCCTCGCTCAACGGGTGATGTTAAGAAATACACTTTTTCTTTAGGAGATAAATAGAGATATAAACCTATCGCAATAACCGCTAAAGCAATCACGCTTAATAATATTTTCCGGTGTTTTTTCATCTGTCTGCAAAAATTACTTTTCTAAAATTAGGGAATAACACTTTTATCATTCAACATATCAGTTAAACCTAAAGTGCCGCTAAAGCATCATCTGTAATACCTTAAAATGTTTCAATAGAAATCACGAGTCAAGTCGCATTTCATCTCACTCATTTAGCATAGAGATCTTATCTTAAGTCCAACTTAAGTCCTATTAAAAGCCTTATGAAGCAGGCTCAATTCTACAATATTCTATTCATAACCAGTGTTATTAGATCTGCTTTATTAAAACAAGAGTCTCTTTCAGGCTATAGACTCAGCTACAGCTTCTGTAGACAATCAGAACAATTATACGTGTTTACAGAGGAAAGGCGCTGACTTTGACGAATTTGTTATTTTTTTATCTGATCTTTGGTTTTAACGGCGTAAAGACGTACAATTGATCTCAACTTATAAAAACAAGCCTATGATACTTTATCGACAAATTTACTAATACTAAGCGGAACTTCCATGGAAAATAGATTACGTACTATCGATCTTGCGGTTGTGATTCAACATGATGCAAAACAAGAAGAAAAACCTGTCTACCTTAATAAAGATGATGCCACTGAATTACTCCATACTATCGGGCAAAATATCGCGCAATATTACCCTCAAATAAAAGAGTATGGTTTAATTGGGATTGGGGCCATCTATCACTTACATCAGATCATCCGCCCGGGTTTTCCTATCTATACACAGTTATTTGAGCTTTCCAAAATTCGTTTTAGAGCGAATAATTTCAAACCCCTTATTATCGGTATCGGTACCACAGATGAGGAATTTGAAATTTCTCACTTTAATAAAGAGGTCAATGATTTCCCTGATGTTCTCGAAGTCCTGCCATTTACAGTCGTTATGCCGGAAACGATAGAATCTGAGGCTTTTATAAAGCTATTAGAATCAGAACTGATTACCAAAGCTCACCTTAATGGCAAAGTCATCGAAGACTTTAATAGTGCTTTCGAGCAAAATATTCAAAATATGTCTATCGTTACCCTTGCGGACCTCAATGGGCTATTTGCTTCGCAATTGATTCAGATTGGCTTAGAAGAGCTCTGGGAAATTATGCAAGCTGTTATCTTTAATCAAACAGAAAAGCTGCATACTCTTGGTAGTGGGCATATTATGTACTGGAAGCTAGATGAAGTTGCTTTTTATGCGGCTCATCCTTCAATCTATGAAGAAGCGATGAGTGACTATGTCCAGGACTATGAGACATATGCGCTCACAACAATGCGCTTAGAACATCTATTTAAAATGCATAAAATCCCCTATCAAAAATTTGAGGTCATGGATCCGACATTCTTCAAAGGCGAGATGACGATCGACAAGGCACGAGCCCAGCTCACAACACATATAAAAGCGCTTTAATTGTCATCATCATAATAATGAAATCGGTTTAAAATTGTCCTATACACTATCTAGGAGTTGTTGGACATTGAAAATATTGATCACGATAACTTACTGAAAAATATATTTGTATTGAGCATGATGAGACTTAAGCGACACTTAATAGTATGGATATATATCATCAAAAAAACAGCAAGTTATCTAATTACATTCAATAGAAGCTTTCAAAACATATTACGACAGACCGGCTCTCGGAGAAGAATAAATTTTGCATGCGCTGATGCTTTATCTTGATGCGTAATGGTAGATATTCTTGAAACGAAATAACCATACAGAGCATCAGCAATTAAAAAAAGAAAGCCATAAAAAAACCTCGAAGGAAGATTCCTTCGAGGTTTCATTGAAATTAATGATTACTATTTAAAGTTTACCATGGCAGTTCTTAAACTTCGCACCAGAACCACAAGGGCAGCTATCATTACGACCTACATGGAATAGATCATGTTCTTCTTCATTTAACTCTATAGCACCATGACAGAGATCATAGGGCTTTCCTGAGCCACAAGGACACACTTCACCTTCTTCACTAATATTACCAATCTCATCAGCTAAACGCTCAAGATCTTCCATATTAGTCACTGAACCTTGAATCACTTTCTCTTCACGTTTCATCGGTGCTTCAAGTGTTTCCGTCATCTCTTCAGCAGGTGCTTCCACACGAATCACAATATTACTTAAGAAACGAATTGTTTTATAGTGAATCTGGTCTAGCATCTCCTCAAAAAGTATAAATGATTCACGCTTATACTCTTGCTCAGGGCGGCGTTGCCCATAAGCTCGTAGTTGAATTCCCTGACGCAAGTAATCCATTGCCGCCAGATGCTCTTTCCACTGACCATCTAACACTTCAAGTAACACTGATTTTTCAAAGCGTCTAAATTGTGTAGGATCAGTACTAACATTCGCCTGCTCCTCTTTCTCAGCATAAAGACGCTCGCTCTCTAACAATACCGCATCATAAATCTCTTCTTCAGTAATATTAGGATTATCCGCAAGTTTTTTCTCAAAGTCGATCTCAATACGGAACTCATTCGCAAGAATCTCGGTCAGCCCTTTAAGATCCCACTGCTCAGCGTAACTTTGTGGGGGAATATACTTTCCAATTAAGTCACTAAATACTTGCTCACGCATCATTTTCACAGCATTAGTAATATCTGATGCTCTCAAAATATCATCACGTTGTTGATAAACGATTTTACGTTGATCATTCGCAATATCATCATATTGTAGAAGATTTTTACGAATATCAAAGTTGTGACCTTCTACTTTACGCTGCGCATTTTCAATGGAACGTGTAATCATACGATGCTCAAGCGCTTCACCATTCCCCATTCCTAAGCTTTCCATGATACCGCGCATTTTAGGATTCATAAAAATACGCATTAAATGGTCATCAAGCGATAGATAGAACCGGGAAGACCCCACATCTCCTTGACGCCCTGAACGACCACGAAGCTGATTATCAATACGACGGGATTCATGACGCTCTGTGCCAATAATATGTAAGCCACCTAATTCCAAAACTTCTTTTTGGCGTTCTTTGGCTCTTAAACGAATATTTTCTAAATCTGTTTCTGTTGCATTAGGGTTAGTTTCGAGGAACAGCTCTTCTTCAAGCTTCACGTTTCCACCTAACACGATATCTGTACCACGTCCCGCCATGTTCGTTGCAATAGTGATAGCCCCAGGAATACCTGCTCGTCCTACAACATATGCTTCACGCTCATGCTGCTTCGCATTCAATACTTCATGTGGGATGTTTTGTGCTTTTAAGATATCCGAAATGAGCTCTGATACTTCTACCGATGCAGTTCCCACTAAGACTGGTTGCTTACGCTCATAGCAGTCCAGAATATCCTTCACAATCGCATCATACTTCTCTTTTTGTGTGAGATAGATGAGATCACCATAATCTTTACGCTGGACCGGGCGATGGGTTGGAATCACCACAACTTCCAAACCATAAATTTCTAAAAACTCTGGAGCTTCCGTATCAGCAGTTCCCGTCATGCCTGATAGTTTTTCATAAATACGGAAATAGTTCTGGAACGTGATAGAGGCCAGCGTTTGGTTTTCTGGTTTAACTTCCACCCCTTCTTTTACTTCAATTGCTTGATGTAGCCCATCAGACCAGCGACGACCTGCTAATGTGCGCCCGGTATGCTCATCAACAATCACAATCTCACCATTTGCAACGATATAATCAACATCTCGTTGGAAAATATAATGAGCTCGCAAGCAGTTATCAACGTGGTGATAGAGCTTCAAGTTATTGCTATCGTAAAGACTATCTCCCTCTTTCAAGAGTCCCGCTTCAACCAATAATCCTTCTAAATGCTGATGCCCTTCTTCCGTCAAGTTTACTTGCTTATCTTTTTCATTAATCTCAAAGTCAGCAGGACCATCTTTCGTCGGCTTATGAAGATTAGGGATCAACTTATTGACAGCATGATAAAGATCAGCACCGCCTTCAACAGGCCCCGAAATAATCAAAGGGGTTCTAGCTTCATCAATTAAGATGGAGTCGACCTCATCAATGACCGCAAAATAGAGAGGTCTTTGAACCTTTTGGCTCATATCAAAGACCATATTGTCACGTAGATAGTCAAAGCCTAACTCGTTGTTAGTCGCATAGGAAATATCTGCCTCATAGGCAGCTTTTTTCTCTGGTAATGATTGATTTGAGACAATCACGCCCACACTTAACCCTAAATAGTTATAAACTTGTCCCATCCACTCCGCATCACGGCGAGCAAGATAATCATTCACTGTCACAACATGCACACCTTTACCTGCAAGTGCGTTTAGGTAAACAGCAAGTGTTGCTACTAATGTTTTACCCTCTCCCGTTCTCATCTCGGCAATTCGTCCTTTATGGAGCATATAACCACCGATCAACTGGACATCGTAGTGACGCATTCCCATCACACGACTAGACGCTTCACGCATCGTCGCAAATGCTTCGGGTAAAAGGTCATCTAAAGTTTCGCCATTTTTGAGACGATCTCTTAAGAGATTGGTTTGACCCTTCAATTCCTCTTCCGACATTCCACGCATTTTTTCTTCTAGTGCGTTAACTTGCGCTACATAACGCATGGCTTCTTTGATCATACGATCATTACGTGTACCAAAGATTTTTCGGATCAATTTATTAATCATCTGAGACCTTTAACCAATTCAAAGTTGCAATCTAATAATTATGTAATTTGATTAAATCCTTTTAATATCATTCAACTTAATATCTACTTGATTCAATCTTTTTACTATTTAAAGATAAGTTTAAGATAAAATTTTTAAAACTAAATTTTTAAAACTAAAAATAAGCTAAGAAAAACTGTTTAGATTAAAATTTATTCTAATGTGGCAAATATGCGATACTCTGCAATATTTTTATAAGCACACTATAGTACATGATTTCGCTATCAATTTTAATTGCTAATTGTCAATATGGGGTAAATTTATTGAGTTTCAACCCAGTTATTACGATGAATTAATTCATCAGCAATGATATACCCCAATTTATCGACGATTTGGTGAGAGGGAGTGCGCAAAATACTCTCAACTTCTAGTGCATGATAATTTGTCAATCCTCGACCGATCTCTTTTCCCGAAGGGTCAAGACAGACGATAATATCCCCACGATCAAAAGCTCCTTCTACAGCGGTTACACCTATAGGAAGCAGACTTTTGCCATCCTCTAAAAGCGCTTTAACCGCACCAGCATCAATCGTAATACGCCCTTTAATCTGTTTCTGCCCTAAAATCCAACGTTTTTTTGCTGTAATTCTAGAACCATCTGCATTAAGTTTTGTCCCTACTTGTACTCCTTTAGCAATATCCACTAAGGCATTCTCACGATCCCCTTTCACAATATAAGTGGTAGTACCAGAAGTCGCCGCAATATGAGAGGCCATAATTTTAGTATACATCCCTCCCGTTCCAAAACGCCCACCTTCACTCGTCACCATCCCTAATAAACGCTCGTCATGCGCATCTGCTTCTTGAATCATTTTTGCATCAGGATTTTTACGAGGATCAGCTTCATAAACACCCTCTTGATCCGTTAAAATCACATAGACATCTGCTTCTATAAGACTTGCAACTAAAGCCCCCAAAGTGTCATTATCACCAAACTTAATTTCCGAAAATGAGATGGTATCATTCTCATTAATCACAGGCACTGCATTATAATCAAGCAACGTATTGATGGTGTTTTTAATATTAAGATAGCGCTGGCGATCAGAGGCATCTTCATGTGTTAAGAGTATTTGCCCCACATTTAATGCAAAGGGTGCAAAACCTTTCGTCCACGCATTAACAAGAGCTGATTGTCCAACTGAGGCCGCGGCCTGAAGTTCATTTAAAAATTGCGGTCGCTCTTGCCACTTCAGAAGCTTCATTCCTTCTGCAACTGCCCCTGACGAGACAACCACCACATCAATCCCCAGCTTTTGTAGCGCATTAATTTGTTCACACCAGTGATGTACACGCGCTTCATCAACACCTTGACCATCATTAGTGATCATGGCGCTCCCAATTTTAACGACCCAGGTATTCTTCTCCGTACTTCTATCCGCAGCTTTTGTCATAAATCATTCACACTTTATAAAATTAATAACTGTTTTACTTAAATAGATGGGTGCTATTCTAGCACCTTGGTGATTTTATCTGTTAATATAATCAGAATGTATGCAGATGTTGTATCAGAGTGCGTAAAATGATAAAAAATTACTCGTATTTCACATCATAACGAGACACTTTACACAGATCTTTTACCCAAAGATCTCATATCAAAAAACGACTCCAAAAGAGAGTTTTTTTAAGCATTATCTTCAACCATAAGAACGCTTTTCACATAACGCAGGTGTATATTAAGAGACTTTTGGAGGAATCTTGATATCTTATTTATGCAGCGAACAACGCTAATCAATAAATAACAAAAATTCATTTAACGACCTCTCTCAACGACTGTGACGAAATATTTTATCGAGGTTGATCAATTCTAATCAACCTCACTAATAAATAAGAAGATAGTGGATATAAAATGATAGCAAAAACACTTTACGAAAAGATTTGGGATGATCATGTCGTACGTACAGAAGAAGATGGTACGGCATTACTCTACATTGACAGGCACATCATTCATGAAGTCACCAGTGCGCAGGCATTTGAGGGCTTAGAAAAAGCCGGTCGTAAACTGTGGCGTAAAAACTCTATTGTGGCGATGGCAGATCACAATACGCCAACAACTAGCGATATTGATAATATTGCAGATCCTATTGCTCGCCTGCAAGTTGATACACTCCATAAAAATGCTACTGCCCACAATCTTGCTTACTTTCCAATTGGTGATGCACGTCGCGGAATTGTCCACGTTGCAGGTCCAGAACAAGGCGCTACATTGCCAGGAATGACGATTGTTTGCGGAGATTCTCATACAGCCACTCACGGTGCTTTTGGAGCGATTGCTTTTGGGATCGGCACGAGTGAAGTTGAACATGTAATGGCAACAAGTTGCTTAGTCCAAAAGAAATCCAAAACCATGAAAATTGAGGTGACTGGAGAATTAAGTCCTAATGTCACAGCTAAAGATCTAATTTTGGCTATTATTGGTCAAATTGGTACCGCTGGAGGAACTGGCTACGCTATTGAATTTAGTGGCGAGGCAGTACGAAATCTTTCAATGGAAGGTCGAATGACAATGTGCAATATGGCAATTGAAGCCGGAGCACGCGTTGGGCTTGTGGGCGTAGACCAAACAACGATTGATTATGTCAAAGGTCGTCCTTTTGCGCCGCAAGCACAAGATTGGGATCAAGCCGTTGCTTACTGGAATACGCTGCATACGGATGAAGGGGCACAGTTTGATAAAGTCATCACCATTGATGCCTCACAAGTAGAGCCGCAAGTCAGCTGGGGAACGAGTCCTGAGATGGTGATAGGTATTAATGCCCTGATTCCAGATCCGGCAAAAGCTGCAACGCCTGTACAAAAAGAGAGCATTGAAAAAGCCTTAAAATATATGGGCTTGAAAGCGAATCAATCGCCGAAAGATATTCAGATCGATAAAGTCTTTATCGGCTCATGCACCAACTCACGTATCGAAGATATTCGTGATGCGGCAAGAATGGTCGAAGGCAAAAAGAAAGCAGATAACGTGAAGCTTGCGATGATCGTTCCGGGTTCTGGCCTGGTGAAAGCACAAGCAGAGAAAGAAGGTCTTGATAAGATCTTCATTGAAGCCGGTTTTGAATGGCGTGAGCCTGGGTGCTCGATGTGTTTAGCGATGAACCCAGATAGACTTGAGCCTTATGAGCACTGTGCTTCGACTTCAAACCGAAACTTTGAAGGACGCCAAGGCGCATCAGGTCGTACTCACTTAGTGAGCCCTGCAATGGCGGCAGCGGCTGCGATTGCTGGCCATTTTGTTGATATTCGTGAATTGAACTAAGGAAGGAGTGATTAAATTATGCAACCATTTGTAACTCATACCGGTATTGTAGTACCCCTTGATCGTGCGAATATTGATACAGACGCGATTATTCCTAAGCAATTCTTAACCAGCATCTATAAAACAGGCTTTGGTCCTAACCTATTCGATGAATGGCGTTATATGGATCGGGGAGCACCAGGAATGGATAATTCTAAGCGCCCTCTTAACATGGATTTTTCGCTTAACAAGCCTGAATATTCGAAAGCCACGATCCTTCTTGCGCGTGATAACTTCGGCTGCGGATCATCTCGTGAACATGCGGTTTGGGCATTAACAGACTATGGCTTCCGCTCTGTTATTAGCTCAAGCTACTCTGATATTTTCTTCAATAACTGTTTTAAAAATGGATTTTTACCCATCCGTTTAACAGAAGATGAAGTCGATCAACTCTTCAAACTCACCGCACAATATTCTGACCTTGAGATTAAAGTCGATCTTCCAGAACAGACCGTTACCGCACTTCATAATGGTGAAACAAAAGCGGGGCCATTTACATTTGAAATTGATGCATTTCGTAAACATTGCATGATCAACGGTCTTGATGATATTAGCTTAACGCTAGAGCATCAGGACGATATTCGTGCTTATGAAGCAAAACGCGCCAAACAAGCTCCTTGGATCTTTAGAGATTAAATAATCACAACTAAAGTCACGGCTTGAGGCATGAAGTCTTTAAAATCTATTAAACGGCTGTTTTATTGTTAATATAGAGAGAAATCAACAAGACTCCAAAATAAAAGGCCGGCAATCCTTAATAAAAGATTGCCGGCCTTTTTATATAGAAAACCACTCATCCGTTACACCGTAATTTTATACGTCCATAAAGAAGTATTGATGCAGTATTGAATTCTGAAACAGATATTGTGATATTTTTTTGTAGCTAGGCATAATAGCTTCGATATTGATATCTATAAGAATCCATTTTCATTAGATCATAGCCTTACTATCTAATTTGAAATAGATTAACGACAATTAAAAGAATCTGATTCATAACACCTCATGAAAGAGCATCAGTGTCAGATCAGACCAGTAATAGTCATTAAGACCCTATTTAAAACTTTATAACGCCATTTTTTTATCAATAATTGATAAAGAAAACTGATCTGCCGCTTGATAAGTAGGGACATTTTGGTCCCTAGCTAAAGAGAAAATTTTCATAGTTGTATTATAAATTTCATCAATCTTTTGCCAAACAAAACGCTCATTATGATTATCTATTAAATCAGCACCACAATTAATCACCCCTCCGGCGTTAATTATATAATCAGGAGCATAAAGAATGCCCATTTTATCCAAACGATCCCCGACGCCTGAATTCGCTAAGATATTATTCGCAGATCCGGCTATAACAGCACATTTGAGCCGATCTATCACCTCATCATTAATCACTGCACCTAGAGCGCAAGGCGCCAGAATATCACACTCACTGGTCAGAATTTCTGTTTGACTTACACCTTTTGCACCTAATTCTGCTATTGCCCGATCTGTCTTCTTAGAATCATAATCATAAACCAACAATCTAGCCCCTTCTTTATGAAGATGCTCGCATAATCGGTAACCCACATTCCCTAGTCCCTGTACTGCTACTATTTTTTGATTGAGGCTATCTGATCCAAATTTTTCTTTTGCGGCTGCCTTTATGCCATTTAAAACTCCTCTAGCTGTGTAAGGAGAAGGATCCGAGCTTCTATCAGAAGTCCCAACAACAAAATGGGTATAACGTTTCAATGCATCCATATCATCTGTTGTTGTATTTACATCTTCCGCTGTATAATATTGACCACTAAATGTATTAATAAAACGTGCACAAGCAGCAAAAAAGGCTTCGCTTTTTAATTTTGTGGCATCGCCTATAACAACCATTTTACCTCCACCTAAAGGCAATCCTGCGGCTGCATTTTTGAGTGTCATGCCATATGATAGGCGAATAACATCATTCAAAGCGTCAGCTTCGTTCTGATAATGCCAAATTCGCATTCCCCCTAATGCAGGACCAAGAATGGTTGAATGGATAGCAATAATTGCCTTAAGATTAGTTTTTTCATCCCTAGCAAATAATATTTGTTCATGCCCCATCGAAGCAGTTTCTTTAAATAACTCCACAAATCCCCTCCTTTATTTTATTGATAATTAAATATTGTAGCGATTATTTCAATTCAGTAAACATGATTAATTTATGTTTACTGAATTTATAGTGATCTATTCATAGCTAGGAGTATGTAGGATATTTGAAAACTAACAATCTTTCTGTTTTTTCAATATCTTGCAACGAAATATCTTAAAAGAATAACCCTATTACAACTATTAGATGATTGTTACTGCAGGATAAATAGAGAGAAACCCAAAAGTCTCTAAAATAAAATGCCGGCAATCCTTGATAAGATTGCCGGCATTTTTGTATCTAGATTGATGAATGTCTGAAGATTCCAGCATATTGCATGAGCGACTTATTTAGTAATAATCATCTCATTCACAAAGTCCACTTCCCCTGTTTCAACTTTATAGAATGCACCGGCAATGCCGATTTCGCCATTCTCATACATTGACTTTAAAACAGCGCTCTTCTCTAGAATATGACCAATAGTGTGTTCAACATTATGAAACGCAACCAGATCCACGGCTTCTTTCGATTTAATATCAAGATCCTGACGATGCGCTTTCACGTGTTCGATCGAAGGTTTTACTTTCGCTAAAAGATTAGTTAAATGCCCAAGCTCTGTGCCGTGGCATGCACCGGTAATCGCTCCGCAATGGGTATGACCAAGAACCACGATCAATTTAGATCCGGCAAGCTTACATGCAAATTCCATTGAACCAATAATATCGTCATTAAGGACATTACCGGCAATACGAGCACTAAAAATATCGCCCAAGCCTTGGTCGAAGATGAGCTCTGCTGAAGTACGGCTATCGATACAACTTAAGATAATGGCAAAAGGAAATTGCCCTGCTTTTGTTTCGTTCACTTGCTCTAATAGGTTGCTGTGTGCTTTTAAATTTGCCACAAATCGCCTATTCCCTTCTTTTAAAAACTTAAGGGCAAGCTCCGGCGTTAAAGACTTCTGATCTTCTATGTTATGTAATCTCATTGTTTAACTTCTTCTTTCTCTGTTAGTTCATCGCATTAAATTAGAATTGCTTCTAAATTATGCAAGCAGTTAAACAGTCTACTCTGATTTTTTGCAAAAATAGAGTATTGAAAATTTTTTCTGCATTTTTTGATCAAAAAACAACCCAAAAAGATCTCTACCATTCATTCAAATTTGGGATCACATTACTCATCCGCCCTTTAAAAAAGAAATTCATGCTGCGGGGCAGTTAACACCTCAAAACAATAATGTACCCAGCAAAAAAGTAGTCACGATTGTCTGCTTATAACATTTCCAACATGGCTTGCTCGCCACAACGATAGTGTAATCTTCTGCTAACAAGTTGTAATCAGCTTCTCCAATGAACCAGCGAGATAAATCAGAGGGGAGATTATCCTTCATCTCAACAAACCATAGCTTTAACTCAGGATTCCATCTTGCTCCTAATACTTTCGCACCCCCTTTTTCTGCAAAAGGGACATTTAAATAGAGCTTCGTGTTCCCCCTCATATAGCAGATAGATTTAATTTTAAGCAGAATCTACAAGATGGTCTCATCTTCCATCCCTTTCAATACTCTTTTAATGATCCTTTGCTAACCTTTTTCACATATTGAGAGGAGCAAGGATACCTATTATTCTCTTTTAATATAGGCAAAGTGCCTAAAAGTGTATAGATATGATTTTAACTAGCACATAAACTTCAAATTTATGCTGTAAACGGTTAAAATTAGTAAGATTGATTTCCTTGCTTTGAATTTACCGGCATTCATCTGCCTTATTCGAGAGCATCCAATTATTTAATAAATCTAGAAAGGTCTCAGAAACCTATAAAAGAGAGTACCTCTTGATGAAGTTTCTATCTCTTATACTTCTTTGACCTAAATAGATACTTCTACAACAATAAAGTAAAAAGATTCCATGAAGACTAACGAAATTCGCCGTAAATTTATCGACTTCTTTGTGAGCAAAGGTCATAAAGAAGTAGCATCGAGCTCATTGCTCCCTGCAAACGATCCTACACTTCTCTTCACAAATGCCGGGATGAACCAATTTAAAGATTGTTTCCTCGGTCTTGAAAAGCGTGATTATGTGACTGCTACGACTTCTCAGAAATGTGTCCGTGCCGGTGGTAAGCACAATGACCTTGAGAATGTGGGTTTTACAGCACGTCACCATACTTTCTTTGAGATGCTCGGTAACTTCAGCTTTGGAGATTACTTTAAAGAGAAAGCAATTCAATATGCATGGGAACTGTTAACAGAAGTTTACAACCTTCCGGCAGAGAAACTCCTTGTCACCATTTACCATACAGATGATGAAGCGTTCAAAATCTGGAATGAAAAAATGGGCGTTCCTGCAGAAAAAATCATCCGTATCGGCGATAAAGAAGATGGCTCTTCAGATAACTTCTGGCAGATGGGAGATACAGGTCCTTGTGGTCCTTGCTCTGAAATATTCTATGACCACGGTGATCATATCTGGGGAGGTCCTCCGGGATCTGCCGAGGAAGATGGCGACCGCTTCATCGAAATCTGGAACCTCGTCTTCATGCAGTTTAACCGTGATGAAACAGGCACGCTTCATCCGCTACCGAATCCTTCTATTGATACGGGCATGGGACTTGAGCGAATTGCTGCCATTTTACAGAAAGTTCATAGTAACTATGAGATTGATCTCTTTGTAAAATTGATCGCAGCATCAGCAGAAGCGGTGGGAACAAAAGATTTAGAGAGCAGTTCACTTAAAGTATTGAGCGATCATATTCGTTCAGTATCTTTCTTAATTGCCGATAATATCATTCCTTCAAACGAAGGTCGTGGTTATGTGCTTCGCCGTATTATTCGTCGTGCAATTCGTCATGGTTACAAATTGGGTCAAAAAGGTCTCTTCTTCCATAAAATCGTTCCGACATTAGTTGCTGAAATGGGTAATGCTTATCCACAGTTACAAGAGAAAGCAAGTTTCATTATGGAAACGATTAAAGATGAAGAAAAGCGCTTCTCAACGACACTAGAGCATGGTCTTAAACTTCTCGAAGCAGATATCGAAGCGCTTAAAGGCAAAAAAGAGATCCAAGGTGAAACGATCTTCAAACTCTACGATACTTATGGTTTCCCTGTGGACCTTACCAACGATATCGCACGTGAGCAGGATTTAACGCTTGATATGGATGGATTTGATAAATGCATGGAAGAGCAACGTGAGCGCGCGCGTGCTGCGAGTAACTTCGGTGCGGAAAAACGCCTCGATTTAGGACACGCCTCTAAAACAGATTTCCATGGCTATACGGCTACTGAGAAAACTTCCGCTATTGCGTCTATCTTAGTTGAAGGCAAAGTCGTTGAGTCGGCATCAGAGGGTACAGAAGCGATCTTGATTCTTAATGAAACGCCATTTTATGGTGAGTCAGGTGGTCAAGTTGGGGATACCGGTATTATTGCCGGCGATGGTTTTGAGTTCTTAGTAAAAGATACTAAGAAG
>JASLEF010000157.1 GCA_030151245.1 Ignatzschineria sp.
TTTAAGATTGAGATTAAAGCTGATGCAACGCCGGTAACAGAGGTGGATATTGCGGTAGAGAAAGCAATCTATGACCATATCTCTCAAGCTTTCCCTGATCATGGATTCTATGGGGAAGAGAGCGGTCAGAAAAATATGAACTCAGACTTTATCTGGTTGATCGATCCGATCGATGGTACAAAAGCATTTGTGCGTCGTCGTCCTCTCTTCTCCTGTCAAATTGCGTTGATGTATAAAGGGGAGATTGTATTAGGGGTCTCTACTGCGCCCTGTTTCAATGGGGGTGAGCGTATCTATGCCCTAAAAGGGAAAGGGGCATTTTTAGAGGGTAAAAAGATCTCTGTGAGCGATATTGATCAATTCTCGCAAGCAGTCTTCTCTTCTGGAAATCTTAAGCGCTTAACACAAAACCCTGAAAATTGGCGCAATTATGGCAAATTGGTTGGGCAGATGAACTCAACACGAGGGTTTGGCGATTTCTTGCAATATCACTTCTTAGCGACAGGTAAGGTGGATATTATTGTGGAATCGGATGTTAATATTCTCGACATTGCCGCACTCTCTATTATTGTCAATGAAGCAGGTGGCGTGATGACGACGCTCGATGGTCAAGCGATCGATCTAGATGTTACGACGATTCTTGCCGCAACGCCGGGGCTTCATCAGCAAGTATTAGATCTTCTTCAATATTCCGCTTAGAGTTGAGAGGCGCGTGCCGATGAAGGTTAAGACAACGCTTAAATTGAAGATCAGAGCGCTAATCAAAGTGATAGGAGTGATGTTGATCCTATCGGCTTGTAGTGCCTACTCAAATGTTCCCTCACCCTCCTATATTTCAGGAGGGCCATTGACGGAGCGACTAAAAAATTATGGCTTAAAACCGGGAGATGAGGTTTTAATTCGCATCTTTAAAGAGGAAGCGATGCTTGAGGTTTGGATGAAACCAAAGGGGAAGAAAGAGTTTATCCATTTCTCCAATTATCCAATCTGTAACTATTCAGGAACCTTAGGGCCTAAGATCTATGAAGGGGATTATCAAGCGCCGGAGGGATTTTATCGTGTTGATCGAAAGGCGCTTAATCCCCATAGCCGCTTCTATAAATCTTTTAACCTCGGCTTCCCGAATAGTTTTGATCGAGCATTAGGGCGGACAGGAAGCTATCTGATGGTACATGGTAAATGTGATTCAGTCGGTTGTTATGCGATGACAGATCCGCAAATTGAGGAGATCTATGGGCTTGTTGAGCTTGCGCTAAAAAATGGCCAACCCTATGTTGAAGTGCAGGCTTATCCCTTTAAAATGGATAAGTCTAGACTCAATCGGGAGAAGCAATCACTTCACTATGAGTTTTGGGATAACCTGCAAGAGGGATATCAACAATTTGAGCGCTCACGGAGACCGCTCGACTATCGTGTCAGTGGTGGACGCTATCTATTTAAGGGATAGACTTGTCAATTGTGAAAATATTTAGTATCTTATCTGCCTCAACTGAAAAAGAATTGGTTGAGAGAAATTAGGAAAAGTGGCCGAGTGGTTGAAGGCGTTCGCCTGGAAAGCGGATATACGTTAGTAGCGTATCGAGGGTTCGAATCCCTCCTTTTCCGCCATTTTAAGAGTATAAAGCCCTGATTTTTCAGGGCTTTTTCATATGTGGGGTTTTCAGTACCCCCATCATCCTAATATTGAGTATCTTTAAGATTCGTAGAAAGAGCTAACAGCAAAAAAAAGCAATGCTGTATAGCTCTTTTTTATGCTTATCATTAAGGTTTATTCACTTTTTAGTTTTATCTCTTTCAAATCTCTCTATGATACTGTAGAGAATGAGCTAGTAATGAAGGAATCGAAAATATTCTCCATTAATTCTTTACAATTTTCTATCAAAAAGATCTCTATAAAGTGAAGAGATAGAATCTATTCATACTATTCAGTTAACATTTTAGCTTCGATTAGCTTAGTAGAAGCGCCATTTAGATAATCAGATAACTAGATTATTTTTAATAAGTTACAAAAATAGGAAGAGTATTCCATGGCAGAATATTTGGCAGACCTTTTTTTCTTTGCCTTTTTTTATTGGCCAATCTATCTCATCGTTGCGATTCTACTCATCTTCCTTATCTATAAGTTTTGGAGAAAAAAGGCAACAATCATGAAGCTTTTACTTGCTGTCTGTGGATTGATCGGTGTGATGATTCTACTCCCGGCACTTTATGTACTTTTTATGACGATATATGGAGCAATTATCAATATTTAGAACAGAAATAGAACAGAAATTGATTTTCTTAATATAGAAAATATTTATTGGAAATCATTTACATTTTTATTTTATTTATATTATTTTTAAACATCTGATGCTTTTGTTTAATTGTTGGTTTTTTGTGTAAATATTGCTGATATAATTTTAATCCTAGTTACAATACAGCATTGTAAACCAAAATTGATAGGGATAGAGCATGGCATTGAAAAGCTTGTTAGATAACGCTAAAGAGAAGATGTTAACTGTCTTGGATAATTCGCCTCAAATAGATCTTCCAGAAAATCATCCCCCCGTTATTCTATTTTTTGCTATTTCGGATAGTCAAGAGCGAGCCAATGTTGAAATTGCGACAGGAAAAGACTTTGAAGATGCTTGGCGTCAAGGGGTAGATGCCTTAAATCGTTGGCGTCAGAAAAATTGGTTAAAGCCTGTTTGGTTAAGAGTCGAGATTGTCCGAATGATCGAAGCGCTTGAATGGAGTGATTTTCAACAAAGGCTCTCTAGAACTAAAAGAAGCTATTTTCGCTATGGAATTGCTTTTACAGAAGATTTTAAAAGAGCACTTCTAGAACATGAGCTCTATGGAAATGCAATTTTGTACCATTCCGATAGCTCAGTTGCTATTGCTAATGAAAAAAATTTAAAAAGTTATACGCGGAAACGCTTTAGAAGAGAGCTCAATTGGCCTCAATCAAATGAGGAGATAATCTATCGTTTTAAAACGTATGCTGTTTTTACAGACGGACAAGCAAGTTATGAGATAGAGCCTGAAGGGCGGAATAGAGGTTATCGCATCATCGATCAGTGGGATCATGAAGTTGTCACGGAGATTATCCATAAAAGTACCGATTATTTAGCAAAGCAGGTTAAATCGAATGGTTTTTATCATTATGGTTGGTTCCCCTGTTTTGATCGACCGATTCCGACCTATAATGCATTACGCCATGCTAGTTCTACCTACGCACTATTGGAAGGATGGGAGGTTTGCCAAAAGCCGGAGCAGAAGCAAGCGATTGATCGTGCTTTAGATTATTTAGAGAAAGAATTGATCAAAGTTGAAACATTACCGAATGGAGCAAAGGCAGCTTTTCTTGTAGATGTGGGTAATGAGCTTAAGCTTGGTGGCAATGCGGTTTCCATTTTAGCTTATGCAAAATATACAGAGATTACCGGCGATAAGCGCTACTTAGAATTAATGGAGCATTTAGCAAATGGTATTCTCTTTATGCAACAAGAGAATGGTCGCTATCTTCATGTACTCAACTATCCAGAATTAACAGTAAAAGCAGAAAATCGAACCATCTATTACGATGGTGAAGCCGCTTTTGGTTTAATGCGTCTTTATGGGATTACCAAAGATCCCCGTTGGCTAGCATCGGTAGAAAAGGCGTTTGATTACTTTATTGCGAATAAGCATTGGGAGGCTCATGATCATTGGCAAAGCTATTGTGTCAATGAGTTAACTCTCTATAATCCAGACCCTAAATACTATCAATTTGGATTAGATAACGTTCGTGATCACCTCGATTTTGTTCTCAATCGTATTACCACATTCCCTACATTGTTAGAGCTGATGATGGCAGCTGAACGGATGATATCGCGAATGCGGCAGGATGAAAGGGTATCTCATTTATTGGAAGGATTTGATATTGATAAATTCTATCAAGCCTTGGAATATCGGGCGCGTTATCTAATAAATGGTTTCTTCTACCCAGAAGTTGCAATGTTCTTCAAAAATCCTCGTAAAATTCTCGATGGTTTCTTTATTCGCCACCATGCTTTTCGTGTTCGGATCGATGATGTGGAGCATTATCTCTCAGGGTTTGTGGCATATCGGAAGTATTTGGAGAGAGTGAATAAAAGCTAGATTTACAAATAATTAACTTTGAAAGTAAATTGTTTGGGTTTCGTGTTGTATTCTAAGTGAAAGTAAATTGCATAAAAATATCACAATAATTTTATGTTGCTTTTTATATTGAGAAGCTTTGTGTCATATAGATATCGTTTTTTATGGATAGAGGATATCTTTTATTGTTTTTTTATTAAAGTGAGTAGTGCATGGGTAAGTTTGATATCTCTATAATTATACCTCTTTACAATAGAGAGCGATTAATTACACGCTGTTTGGATGCGATTGCTTCACAGACTTTATCTCAGGAGCAATATGAAGTTTTGGTTATAGATGATTGCTCAACAGATAACAGCCTTGATGTTGTAAAATCGTATAAAAAAATCAAAAATTTAGTCGTTACTTCACTGCCAGAGAATTCAGGTGGGGCTTCTAAGCCTAGAAATAGTGGGATAGAAATGGCAAAAGGGCGCTACATCATTTTTATTGATAGTGACGATATAATTGCTGAAGATGCCTTAAAGTTAGCCTTGGATTTGGCTTTAAAAGGTGATCTGGATATGGTTGTTATCCCTATAATATTTGGAACTGAAAGAAAACCATATACTACTCTTTTTGAAGACTACCCTGATGGAATTGAAAAAGCTTATTTTTCTAAAGATAAACAATTAGGATCGTTAGTGTTTTTGAACCCAGGAATAATTGGAAGATTATATCGTTCTAGTTTGCTCCAGAATACGGGGATTCGATTTAGTGAAAAGATGAAAATTTATGAAGATACTCTCTTTTCGCGTTTTATTTTTTCTGTTTCTGAAACATTTGGCATGGTTCCGATTGAAAAAGCTCATTATTATCCTGAGCCAGTAACAAATTCAGCAAATCTCTCTTTAATTAGACGAACGATTGATAGTTGTTTGCCTTATTTATTAGAAACCATTCGAATGTGTAATGAAATTTCTGATGATGCTATTTCTCATAATAAAAAGTTGCGTATTATAAATAACTCTTTTTGTCGCAATAATATTTTTAAAATTCTGAATAAGCCGGAGGGATATAAGGCTTTAGCTCCTTATCTTTATTTATTACTACCATATCTTTATGAAAAAGGGGTTAGAGAGAAGGCGAAAGATTTGATTCGGAATGTATGTTTGGTAGCCTCTCAACAGTCAGCTATCCTTTTAGCAACACAATATTTTAAGCAATATCAGCAATTAGATTCTAATGCAAAAAATTTTGAGAAAGCATGGATATGGCAAAGTTGTACATTAGTGCTAGATTTTAAAATAGATAGCTATCTATTTGGTATTGATATTTCTCCTGAAAAAAATGGATATCAGTTAGTAGAACTTGTACTCAGAGGAAAAGCTCAACAACTAGCGGTGGACTGGTCTTTACTTGGCAGAAAAAATGGGCATCGCGTTATGCTTTTTCATCATTTAGCACATGAAGGTTTAGAACCTATTTTTGGGAGAATACTTGGACTTCTTAGAGTGTTGAGAAGACAACTTAAAATATAATATTAACGAGGTAGTATAATTTATAAAGCAACAAAACAAGTTTATATGTCTCGCAAAGATGCGTAATTGTATGCTTGAAAAATAAAATTTTATTTTGCTTCTGGTATTATCCCTTTATATCAAATTATATAGGGATAGATTTATCCTTAACCAAGAAAAAGAGCATTCTAGCGTTGTTGTTTTCGAAATCAATGCTGCAATGAGGAACTGGATGAATTCTAAGAGAGCCACCGCCCCTGTGAGAGAGTCTTGGGAAAAGGTAACAAGAAGGATGCATCACCTTCTGTGTGATAAGACAAATATTTCTACATGGGATTTCAATTTATCTATAAATTAAGTTTTGAAGTTTAAGCCATTACTCTTATTAACAGTTTCTCAAGAGTTATCGAGCATTGCCTTTGAAGGGGATTGCTAAATTTTACCGAATGATATTTATCGGATACCAAGGATAGGGCTTAATGCTTTATCCCACTATTAGATCATTGACTTTATCTGAAGCTGATTTCTGGTCATACAGAAGTCAGCTTTTATTTTGCTTATTTTTGAGATTTAAGTAGAGATAAATAAGGGTTTAATCTCTCCTCATTAGGTTATTTTAAAAAGCCCAATAAGTATATTTTAATATTAAACTAATATTTAGTTTAATGTTTATCTTTAATAATTAATAGTTAAGAATGTATTTATAAACATATCTTGACAGATGTTGATGATTTAAATTGTTAAAAGATGTCGACATGAGTCATCTTGTGATAAAAGAATCTCACTTATATCTCAAAGGGTTAGATGCTTTAAAATTCCCAAAATGAAGATTTACTGCTAAAGTTGAAAACTTTTTTAGAATTTTTTATCAAAATTAGAGTGTTTTTAAAGAATTTCACTCTCTGTTTTTTACCTGAAGGTATTGCGTGAAACCTTGGTGTTATCAGGCATATGTTGATATTTGTCATAAAACCATCATTAAAAATTGAAAAGAAATGTAAAAAATATGAGTGATTTTGTTTGAATTTATAGTTTATAAAATATAATATTGTCACCTCTTTATGTTAACTGAATGGTTTATTACATGAACAAGGTCTATAAAATTATTTGGAGCAGAGTCTTAAATGATTGGGTTGTTACATCTGAAAAGAGTAAGAGCCAAGGTAAGGCATCTAAAAGTGCAAAGATGGGGAAAGTTGCGGTCGCAACGACTCTCTTATCAGCAACACTAGGGGTTGCAAGTGGAGCGGAATCCCTTTTGATTACCAATACAAATCAAATCTATCCAGCTTCATGGATAGAAGAAATTCCTCAGCCGGCAGGTGAAGTTGGGGTTGATACACTTGTAAATGGTGTGGTTTATGCTCAACAAATTACTGATAATCAGAATGTAGTTTTTACTGCGCCTAATGCTAAGTATAATCCGACAAGGCGTTCTTCAGATGTTTGGATTCCTAAACCTACGGGTGATAATGCAAATAATGAAGGTATTATTTGGAATTTCGAAAATTTTTATAACATGAAGTTTGAGGGTGATAATGCTCTAGTTAATACTGGTCATGATGATCGCTATGGCCGTAAAATTCTCTTAAAAAATAGTGGGCAGTCAAATACGTATGTTGGTAATACGATCGTTAAAGAGAATGCTTACCTCACTGTAGGTGAAAATCCGAAAGCAGATAATGGTGAAAAAGATGATCAAGGTCTGCTTGGAAAAAACAATAATCTTCTTATTGAAGATTATAGTCAGGTAGTACTCTATAGCCATGAAGTTGTGAATAACCTAAGCTTTGATGCGAAAGATGCAGAAAGAATGTCTCGCGATGATCAGGATACAACAGAGTGGTTTTTCCCAAATGCGGCCACTTATAAGGAAGCTCAGAATCCAGATTTTGACTTTCTCTACTACGCAATCCCTAATCAGCCACCGGGTGGATCGGTAACGGTAACTAACGGTGCTTCACTATTAGTGAATGGAAAAACTAATTTTAAGGGGAATGGTAGTTTTAATACTGATTTAACTGCATTTGGTGCTGTCGTTGACCTTAAAGAGGATGCTCTTTTTGACCGAGGGAATCTAAATGTGTTTGATGGCAGTAAAGCGATAGCACATGAAAACCTAACTTTTACAGGTCTTCATTCTGGATTGATGGTGAGAGCTGCAGAATTAACTGTAAAGGGGAAAGTTAGCAAGGTTCCAACTAAAGATGAGTCGATCAACAGCTCAAATAGTGATGGTAAAGGTAGTTTTACAATTACAACGGATGCAACAGTTCGTTTTAAAGATGAGGTTGATCTCTATGATGCTGCGTTAAATATTGATGATGGGAATATCTTCTCTCATGGAAGCTCATTGCCAATACATGGTGGTACGAAAAATCTTCCTGTTGCTGGTTGGTATAAAGGAAGTAGTAGACCTTCACAAGTTGTAGCTGATAAGAATATTGTTTTAAAAGGCAGAGAGTCTGAGTTTTCACTTGTGGGCTCAACTCTTGAAGTTAAAGAAGGCTTTATTCTTCAAGAAGCGAATATGGATTTCTTTACGCTAGGTGGAAATCTAACAGTTAAAGGTGATAAAGGACTCAGTTTTGATGCTCCCGCCAATGCAGTTTTACTCGCTACCGATTTTGATCTTTCCACAATGACAGTTTCTGAAGGTGGGAAGGTATTAGCAGCAGCGAATAATCTTAAAGTTGAGAAAGATTTTGTTTTAGAAAAAGATGCTCAATTTATTGATGCCACGACAGCAGATGGCTCTGAGAAAGGTGGTCGCTTACACTTCCCTGGAGATTACGCGCATCATGGATTAACGTTTGATGAGCTTCTCAATGTAATGGCTGGAAAGATGTCAAATGATGCACCTGGAAATTTAACAGAGGAAGAACTGAAAAACCTCGCATTTGATATTAATAGGATCGGTTCTTTAACGATCGGTGGTGATGCTATCTTAGAAGAGAATGCTCTCTATAAAGCTAATGCTAATGTAGAGGTTAAGGGTATTCTTAATCTTCATGAGACCAGCAACTTCTTTGTCCATGAAGGTGATGCAAAAATCCATAATGGGTCAGAGATTGCAGGAACGATCGGTATCGATAATGGTCATACCTTTAGTTTTGAGGGTGGAACTGTTGGTTTCACACAAGATCAGCATAATATCTTAGGAACACTTGCGATTAATGGTGCGGGAACTAAGCTCGCTATTAAAGATCGTAAGCTGAATGATATCCACAATAGTGGCACCATCTTAATCAGCGAAGGCGCTATTTTTAAAGCTTCTGGCAATAATACTATCTCTAATCTTGACAACAGAGGCGCTGTCTATATTGGTAGTGCGGTTGAGGGTAGTAACAATGGAATGCTAACGGTAGAAGGTAACTACTCTGGCGCTGATGGAAGCGTACTTTACTTTGGTAATCTCGACGCTAGAAAAGAGAACTATAATAATCCGATGGATTATGGGCACAAGGATCTTTTATGGG
>JASLEF010000048.1 GCA_030151245.1 Ignatzschineria sp.
ACTTGTAAAATGGGTTCCTTGCCCCGTACCGCACGGACCATCTACATTTGCCTTGAAAGTCGTTGGTATTAGTATGGAAAACCCAAATGGAAAGCCATCGTTTGAAGATGGTGACATTATTTATATTGACCCTGAGCGATGCCCCGAAAATAAATCTTTCGTAATAGTTACGCTCGACGGAAGTTCACAAGCAACCTTTAAGCAATTAATCATAGAACTTGACGGCAAATACATTCAGCCGCTCAATCCAAACTGGCACGAGAAGATTATTAAGATCAATGGCAATGCGACAATCAATGGCGTTGTTATTGGGAAGTGGACGGATATTTAGTTATTTTTAACAAAGGAGAACTTATGAATAAACTATTGTTTAGTGCGATTTTATTATCACTATCATCAGCATATGCATCAAATTGCCCTTCAATTGAAAACGATATTGCCAGACTCGCTTGCTACGACAAAGAGGCTGAAAGCCTTGAAAAAAACAGCAACGAACAACAAGAGCTAGAAGATTTAAAAAAAGAGTACGGTGACTGGATTGTTGATGTAACTGAGTCGCCACTAAACGACTCTAAAGAAGTTACTATCATGAGGGTTTCTGACGACTTTGAAAACAGAAGGAATCCAGCTATTTTAATGCTACGCTGTCAAAGAAATAAAACGGATGCTTTTGTTTCGTGGAGTGAATACTTAGGATCTGACAACATGAAAGTGGCTTACAGGATTGATAAAGAGGAAGCGAAAAATGTCTGGTGGAATGCTTCTAGCAATGGGCAGGCCTCATTTATCCCGAAAGCCATATCTTTTATAAAATCACTTGAAGGAAAAGAGTCAATTTATATTGAAGCCGAGAAATATAGAGGTGGTAGAGTATCAGCTACATTTAATATATCAGGCATTGAAGAGGTTATTGAACCGCTCAGAGAGGCTTGTAGTTGGTAAATAATATTTGTGCGCTATCTATCAATTGGTAGCGCTTTTACTTTTTAGGCGCATATAAAATGACAAAAAAATTACTTTTAGGGGGTCTTATTTTAATAATTAGCATTGGAGTTTTCACTTACATGAAAATCTCGATATTTACTGTTCAACCAATAGGGGCTATTCCCGACGGTGTTACTTTAATTGTCTGGAAAAAAGATGGCGACCCATTTTTTAATAGCGCGGATGCCATCTGCCTAAAAAAGCAAGGGTATGTGAATTTATGGTGTCGAGGATTAGCGCTTGGAAACTCGATTGATGAAAAAGATATCATCTACAGGCTGCCATATAGTGAGTACGCTTACCTTAAGTCAATCAAGGGAAAAGATTATTAAAATGAACGGAAGAACAACAACCATACTTGGCGTTGTTATTGGAAAATAGACGTATATATAAACTACTAAAGCCGGAGATAGCCTGGATAAATCACTGATCAGTATTACTGCCACTTAAAATAAAAAAGGAAGAATTAATGGTATTGAATGAGGATCTGCACAATTTTGGTGTGTATGGCTTGCTTGCAAATATAAAAAATATAGGCGATATTAAGATCAATACAGATGAGCTAATTGACATAGTAGGTAGTATGCGCCCGCTATTTCAGTTAAGACTCTCAGGATTTGAATACAAGCAAACAGTCCCATACAATCTATCTACCACGCTTGTAGAGCTGCAAAAAATAATTTATAGATCTTATGCTTTGGTTGCTTACGGCTCGCCAAATATAGGTAGGCTTACTGACTCAGATAAACAACAGTTAGATATGCCCTTCAGAATAGATGAAGGTAGTAGTAAGATAACGTTTGATCTAACTGCCCTTATAATAGGAATTATTACTGGAGTATCAGATAAAATGACATCAACTGCTATATTTATAACTGTGTTGATAATAATTGTTGCCTGGACATCCAGTCATGTATATCAAAAGTATATTGACTCAAAAAAAGATGAAAGAGAGGATGCAAGGCAAGCCCAGCAACTTGATATCTTTTCAGACCTATCTAAAGAGCGAGAGCAAACAACTAGAGGTTTGATGGAGGTTATTAGCACCTTAGCAGAGCACAGCCATATAACATCTTCTCTACATCAACTGAATACAGAAGAATTGCCGGAGTTAATTTTAAAAGCAGCAACCCAAGCTGACTCAACTGAGTTTAATGGAGTGCTTTTAGATAAGGATGAGGCTAGCCAACTATCAAGAAAGAGCAATGAAGAGTATGAGCCATTCGAAGAGCTGTGGGTCGTTAGGGTGCTAGGACTGAACACCACAAATGAAGATAATTCTGGATGGAAACTAAGGGTTTACAACGAAGAAATAGACAAAGAATTTACTGTGACAATATCGTCACCTGATATATTCGATGTAGCAAAAAGCAATCATTTAGCTCAATCTCTACTGCAAAAATCTCTTACTAATATCAAGGTCTCTGGAAGAAAGAATAGAGTCGGTACTTCATTTAAAGATATCGAGCTCAAAGATGTAAGTGCTTAAACTTAGAACGAAAACTCACCGCCAATCGGCGGTTTTTTTACGTCTACAGAAAATATCACTGATAAAACAGACTCATAGATAAAAACCCTACTTTCCCAAAACCTTTTAAACCTTTTTGGTTTGACTTCTTAAAACCTTAAAGCTATATTAATAACAACTTATAGGTTTAAACAAACTGCGGAGGCAAATATGTTCATTCTAAATTTAATCAACAAGCACGCTCAGCGCAAAGCTGACAACAAACGTATCGCTAATGATGCGCGTACTAATAAAGAGGTCGCTATCTCTAATCGCTATTCAGGTTACTCATTAGGTCAAATCCTTGATCTTATTTCTCATGAAGAGCAAAAACTCACTGATCTTTCAATCTTTAGCTTGCGCCGCAAACCACAACGAACTTTTATCGCTGGACTGTATAGAGCTAAAAGACGTATCGCTGCGCGTACTGCATATGAAAGAGTTTCTACTATTGCTAATGCGCCAGTTGTACTTATTCAGAATAAAAAG
>JASLEF010000244.1 GCA_030151245.1 Ignatzschineria sp.
GACGCGGGGTGGAGCAGTCTGGTAGCTCGTCGGGCTCATAACCCGAAGGTCGTTGGTTCAAATCCGGCCCCCGCAACCAAATAATAAAAAAGCCCGTTTTTAAGCGGGCTTTTTGCTTATTCAAATTTTTTTATGGAAAGCGACCTTATGCGTAAAGATCCTTATAACCTGACAGAACTTCTCTCTCCTTCGGTTGAAGCGATGGGATATAAGCTCTGGGGAATTGAGTTTCATCCAAATACTAAAAATGCCATTCTTCGTATTTATATCGATAAAGAAGATGGGATCGGTATAGAAGATTGTGAAATTGTCAGCAATCAAGTGGCAGGTCTTCTTGATGTTCATGATCCCATTACCATGGCTTATACCTTAGAAGTTTCTTCTCCGGGATTAGATCGTTATTTTTTCTATCCTGAGCAGTTTTCAGAGTATAAAGATCAATTGATTGCCTTCCAATTACGTTCCGCAATCAATAACCGTCGTCGTTTTCAAGGTAAAGTCATTGACGTGACGGATACTGAATTAAGTATTAGTATGAAACTTGAAAATGATCAGTTTTCTGAAGAGCCAATATTAGTTCCTTTATCAAATATTGACCGTGCACAACTCGTGATCGACTTTTAAAATTTATAAAAGAGAGTTCTCAAAATGAATAATAAAGAAATAATGCTCGTTGCGGAAACCGTATCTAATGAAAAAGGCATCTCTCGCGATGAGATTTTTGCAGCATTAGAATTTGCGTTAGCAGCAGCTGCTCGTAGAACTTATACCATTGATGTAGATCTTCGTATTGAGATTAATAAAGCCGATGGTACTTATCGTACATTCCGCCGCTGGATGGTGGTAGATGATAATCTTCCACAAGAAGAGCAAGTCCCTACCTGCCAAATTACATTATCAGCAGCACGCCTTGATGATCCGGAGATTCAAGTCGGAGACTTCATTGAAGATGAGATTGAAAATATTCCGTTTGCCCGTATTGGTGCACAAACGGCAAAACAGATCATCTTCCAAAAAATTCGTGAAGCTGAAAGAATGCAAATGGCTCGTCGCTATGAAAATCGCATTGGTGAGCTTATTCGTGGAACAGTAAAGCGTATTGACCGTGGTAATTTCTACATTGATATCGGTGATAATGACGAAGCATTCTTAGCAAAAGAAAATATGATTCCTCGCGAATCGCTCCGTATCGGTAACCAAATTCGTGCCGTTCTTGAAGAGATCAGTATGGATAACCCGAGAGGTCCACAAATCGTTCTTTCAAGAAGAAGTGATGATCTTATCAAAGCTCTTTTTGAAATCGAAGTCCCTGAGATCAATCAAGGTTCTATCGAAATCATTGCCGCAAGCCGTGATCCAGGTAGTCGTGCTAAAATCGCAGTAAAAACCCATGATCAACGTATAGATCCTGTCGGTGCTTGCGTAGGCATGAGAGGTTCTCGTGTACAAAATATTACAAAAGAGCTTGCTGGTGAACGTGTTGATATCGTACTTTGGGATGAAAACCCTGTGCAATTTGTCATCAATGCAATGTCGCCTGCAGAAGTTCTCTCTGTTGTGGTCGATGAAGATCGTCACATGATGGATATTGCGGTTAGCCAAGATAAGCTTTCTCAGGCAATTGGCCGCGGTGGACAAAA
Organism: Ignatzschineria sp.; assembly: GCA_030151245.1. Lineage (GTDB taxonomy): Bacteria > Pseudomonadota > Gammaproteobacteria > Cardiobacteriales > Wohlfahrtiimonadaceae > Ignatzschineria. Next base: position 1,641 of record JASLEF010000244.1, read on the forward strand.
CGTCCGTTTAGCATCAAAACTTACCGGTTGGGAACTCAACGTCATGGGTAGCGAAGATGCACAACAAAAATATGAGAAAGAATCAGGTCGTACGCTAGACCTCTTTATGAAAGGTCTTAACGTTGATGAAGAGGTTGCTGAAATCCTCATCCGTGAAGGCTTCTCAACCATTGAAGAGGTCGCTTATGTACCTGTGGTAGAAATGCTTGAAATTGAAGAGTTTGATGAAGAGATCATCGAAGCTCTTCGTGATGCTGCTGTCGAAGCATTAAATAATAAGAAAGCACTTCTCCAAAACTTAGGTGAAGCAGCACCAACGCCTGAACTCATCAGCGTACTTGATGATAATGAGTTACTTGCCATCACCCTTGCGAAAAACAATATTCGCACCCTAGATGACTTAGCAGAACTCTCCACTGATGAGTTGTGTGAACTCATCACCATCGATGAAGAAGATGCAAGCAAGTATATTATGGCTGCAAGACAGAGCTGGTTTGAATAATATGAATAGATAATTTTAGCTAGACATAGAGTGTCTACTTGGAAGATAAGAATGAGTGAAATAGATAAAACAAAAAGCCCATCAAAAATTACGTTGAAACGCAAAACCCATACGGAGCTAAAAGTTGAAACTGCTCCAGGACAAGCGCGTACGGTTCCTGTTGAGGTCCGCCGTAAACGTACTTATGTGAAGCAAAAAATTGACAACAATGTTGTAACACCTGAAGAGATGGATCTCCCAGTTGCAGCGGAGGAATCTGTTTCTGACGCTTCGGCGGTTGCTCAACAAGCAGAAAAAACTGAGGCTCTTCCGGTAGGCACACCTGAACCAAAAGTAAAAACCGTTGAACAAGAAGTGAAGACTTCAGAAAGTACAGATAAAGCCGAGATGGAATCAAAACGAAAAGCGGAACAAGAAGCAAAACGCCTTGAAACTGAAAGACTTCAAAAAGAACGCCAAATTGCAGCTAAAGAGCGTGCAGAACGTGAACTTGAAGAGAAGAGAGAAGCTGAAAGAGCGAAAAAAGAACAGCGTGATCGTGCGCAACAGGAAGAGATTGCACGCCTAAACCGCATGGCATCAGCAACTGAAAAACCCGTATCAAAAGTGGCTATCCAGTTCCAAACGCAAGAAGAGCCACCTGTTCCGGAGCCAGTTGTTGCAGATGTTAGCACTGATGAAGAAGATGCACCTATCGTTAAAACGGTGAAGCGTTCTCCTAAATTAGATGAGAATAGTAGCGATAAAAAACCTCGTAAATCAAATACTCGTCGCCATGATCGTGATGATAAAGATCATCGTGCAGAGATCTCTTTGAAACGAGAAAACAAACGCGGTAATAGCCAAAACCGTCGTCAATCAAAACGTTCTCAAGCACCGCAACAACACGGTTTCCAATTACCAACGGTCACTAAACAGGTGGAAGTTGATTTAGGGGAAACAATTAGTGTTGCAGATCTTGCACATAAGATGTCCGTCAAAGCAGCTGAAGTTATTAAAGCATTAATGAACTTAGGTTCAATGGTGACCATTAACCAATTACTAGATCGTGAAACAGCAGCTATTGTTGTTGAAGAGATGGGACATACTTTCAAATTTGTAAGTGAAAACCCACTAGAAGAAGAGTTGATCGCTTCCATCGAACAAGGTGGTACAGATCTCATCAAACCTCGCCCACCAGTGGTCACTATCATGGGTCACGTTGACCATGGTAAAACATCTTTGCTTGACTATATCCGTAAGGAACATGTTGCGAGCGGTGAAGCCGGCGGTATTACCCAACATATTGGTGCATACCATGTAAAAACAGATAAAGGCGTTATCTCTTTCTTAGATACACCTGGACATAGTGCGTTCGCAGCAATGCGTGCACGTGGTGCGAAAGTAACCGATATCGTGGTACTTGTTATCGCAGCTGATGATGGCATCATGCCTCAAACAATTGAAGGTATTCAGCATGCGAAAGCATCTAATACTCCTGTCATTGTAGCCGTTACAAAAGTCGATAAACCAACAGCAGATAAAGATCGTATCATGTCTGAATTGACACAATATGGGATCGTTTCTGAAGAGTGGGGCGGTGAAAACCTCTTTGCTTTCGTCTCTTCTAAAACAGGGGAAGGTATTGATCACTTATTAGACCAAATCTTAGTACAAGCTGAAGTTCTCGAACTTAAAGCGATTGCTGAAGGTCCGGCTCGTGGTTCCGTCATTGAATCAAAACTTGATCGTGGTCGAGGTCCTGTTGCATCAGTACTCGTTCAATCAGGTTGCCTCAAAAAAGGCGATATTCTTCTTGCGGGTTATGAATATGGTCGCGTAAGAGCATTGATTGATGAAAATGGTCAACAAGTGGAAAGCGCATCACCATCAATTCCTGTTGAAGTTATTGGTCTTTCCGGCGTTCCTAATGCAGGTGATGAAGTCATGGTGGTTCCTGACGAACGTAAAGCTCGTGAAATTGCCTTATTCCGTCAAGGTAAGTTCCGTGAAATCAAGCTTGCAAGACAACATAAATCGAAACTTGAAAATCTCTTTAACTCAATGGGTGAAGCAGAAACAAAACGCCTTAACATTGTTCTTAAAGCAGACGTTCAAGGTTCTATTGAAGCTATCGTCAATGCTCTTCATGAATTATCAAATGATGAAGTCACGGTTTCAGTCGTTGCTAGCGGAGTAGGTGGTATTACCGAATCAGATGCAAACTTAGCAGTTTCATCAGATGCTCTTGTCATCGGGTTCAACGTTCGTGCCGATAATAGTGCTCGTAGAATTATTGAAGAAGAAGGTTTATCGCTCTACTACTACAGCGTCATTTATGATGTAATTGACGAAGTCACAAAAGCATTAATTGGTAAGCTTGCTCCACAATTTAAAGAGCAAATCATTGGTATCGCAGAAGTACGTGATGTCTTTAGATCTCCAAAAATTGGTGCTATTGCAGGTTGTATGGTAACAGAAGGTATCATTAAACGTCATAGCCCAATCCGGGTACTTCGTGATAACATTGTCATTTACGAAGGCGAGCTTGAATCATTACGTCGCTTCAAAGATGACGTAAGTGAAGTTCGTGCAGGAATTGAGTGTGGTATCGGCGTGAAGAACTACAATGATGTTCGCGCAGGAGACCAAATCGAAGTATTTGAAACTGTTGAAGTAGAACGCAAACTATAATGAGTAATAATTCACGTTTAAAACGCA
>JASLEF010000008.1 GCA_030151245.1 Ignatzschineria sp.
GAGTGCCGCCCCTTTTTCATACCAGGTAATTGCGCTCTGTTTAGATCCCCCTAAATAACCGATTAGAGCTTTATTCTCCTCATAATAAGCTTCTGCGAGATGATAAATTGCCGGGAGATAACCTTCATTTGCCGCCTGCACGATTCGATCATATCCCGAAAGATCCCCATTGATTGTCTCGCGAACACCTAAATAATAGCGGGCAAATAGTGTGGACTGATCACCTTGCTCCATCACACTATTTTTCAGTAATTCAACCGCCGTAGGATGAGTCGCCAACACTCCTTCTCCAAACCAACGTTGGAAATCCTCAGAATCATCTAATAACAATATCGCTTGCTTCAATGCTCTTATCTGCTCCTTTTCCGTTAAATAACGCGGATCATTGTGAGGCAGTGATTTCGCTGACCTTGTTAAAGATTCAATTTTCATTAACGCTCTACGCGCATCACTAGCAATATTTTGTGCGATGATCGGATTTTTCGCGTCTTTTTTTAAGACCATCAGTGCAGCTACATAATGTAATTTTGCTTGCTCACTTTGCGCATCAGCATTTTCATAAAACTGCTCTGCCTTTTTTAAAACTTGATCTCGTCTTTCGAGAAGTTCTGCAACATTCTCCGGATCATTCTTAATAGTGCTCTGTAATTGTAAATAGTGTGAAAAATAACGATCCGCTAAAAGATAAGTATAGATCGCTCTTTGACCGGACTCGATAACCTCGGCTTCTAACGCATCTAATAGATAATCTAAAATCGAGAAATATTGATTTTGATTCGAATAATCATCGAGCACCACCCCTAAAATCTCTGACTGTAAGGCACGATCTCCCTGAAACCCCACGGTCATCTGATTAAGTAGAATCAAGCCATCAAGTGCGGTAATATCTCTTTTTTGGGCATTGGCTTGTAGATAATATTTTGCCGATGCCGTTAAATCTTGTACTGTCCCCATTCCCTCACGGCTCATTAAAGCTAAGGAGAGTAAAACATCCTGATTATCTGGCGCATACTGATAGGCTTGTAGCAGATAGTGAAAGGCTTTCTCTAAATCAGGATCTGTCCCAAGCCCTAATTCATAGACCTTTGCCATCTGACGATAACTCTCGGCATCTTGTGGAGCTACCTCTTTTAACTTCTGACTCCATTGATAAATCTCTTGTGCAATTAACCCGACAGGTCTCTGCTCATCACTCCACCAGCCGGCGTTTTGAATCTCCCTTTCCAAGCGACGAATGACGGCATGAATAGAGTTGACATCCCCAAGTTCTGCCCCTTGTAACTCATAAACAGCCAGGACTGAATCCTCCGTATTCCAAGGATGATTCATCGGATTACTTAACCAGTGAATAGCGGGAAGATAGGATTTCTCGGCAGCTGCTTTAATATAGGAGGTACCTCTACTCTCATCCTTTTTTATAAGGATCTTTCCTAAAGCATAGTAAGACTCTGGCGATTCTAATCTTTCGAGCTGAGCTAAGTACTCTGAGACTTTATCAGCACTCTTCTTCACGCCATCACCGATCTCATAACGCTCAATTAACGTCGCAATCGCAGATACCGAACCTGCTTGTGCATCTTTTTCAAGTTGCGAAAACACTTGCTTCTGCTCTGCCGGAGTCATCACACTATAGAGATTCAAAACACCCGGTAGCAACTCTTCAAAACTACTGATCATCCCAATATTTTCAAAGGCGATCGCTTGATATTTCTCTGCTTTCTCCGGATTTGCCGTTAACCCATAACCGCCTTCACTATAAAGTGCCGCTAACCCCATACTTGCTGGCAGAAATCCTTTCTGATAACTACTTTCTAAAAAACTCACCGCTTTTTGATAGTTTTTTTCACCAAGCCCTAAACTTTCAGGATCTACCCAATAAATCCCTAGGATAAATCCCGCCAATCCATTACCGGCTTTAAAAGCTTGTTCTAGCTGCTGATAAATCGACTGAATAATCTCTTTAGTAAAAAAATCTTGCGTTGAGCTGTCTCCCTCAATAAGCTCAACTCCTAAACGCACAGTTGCAGGATCAAATTGCTCACCACTTAAAACTAAAAGATCAGCAAAGCTCTGCTCTCTCTTTTCATGACGGAGCTCTCCCTCTAATCGCAACATAGCTAAGTTATAACGCGCTTCAAGACTTCCCTCTTGTGCCGCGAGTATTAACCATTTTTCCGCCTTCTTTAGATCCTTAGGGGTTCCGATCCCTTCATAACTCATCATTCCTAAAATAAAGGCTGCCTGGGGATTATTAGCGATCTCTGCTGTAAACAACGAATAAGCTGATTCATGATCCCCTTTACTAAGCGCTTGATAACCATCCATCATCGATGCAACTGTAAAATGACTACTGAATAAAGCACTACTTAATAGTAGAGATAAGGTGAGTTTTTTCATTAATGATCCTTCATCGTTTTTAGTATGTCCGCTCGACTAATCTATGGGATATTTTATGAGATATTTTTCAAATAAAAGATCATTCCTTATCGAGACTATTATATTTCTAAAAGTATTATAAAGATCAGGGGCTATTTGAGAAGATCTAAAATATTAATAGTGAGTGTTCTTGTAATAAGCACCTATTTTTCAATTTTGATTGCCCACTTTTTCTACTATTAAATAGGAAAGCAATCTTTTTAATTAAAACGATCTTGGGTTACCATAAGCCTAAGATTTTATTTAAAGTTATATTTAATCTCTAGCGTGAAATGAATCTTGATAATTACAAAGAAAATAGTCTATTTGTTGCAAAAGCCTTCTACTTATGCAATAACTAAACAATACTTTCTATTGCATGCAACATATCAGTCAATGAAAGTTTAATATCAAAAAACTTCTAACAACTTCATATAAAAATAGGAAACTGATCACGCACTTTGTAGCGATTTTAAGTAGGTGAACCACCGCTGACTACAAACCGTGAAGGGGGAAATTATGAATAAAAAAATATCATCCATGGATGTACTATTCCTGGCGATGGGGGCAATGCTTGGCTGGGGCTGGGTGATTTTATCTGGTGAATGGGTCGCCACTGCCGGCTTTATGGGAGCAACAATTGCCTTTGCGGGAGGAGGATTACTAATTATCCTCATTGGCTTAACCTATGCAGAACTTGCAACAGCCATTCCAGAAACAGGGGGCGGTGTAGCCTTTGTTCAAAGAGCTTACAATACTCCTCTTGCCTTCTTAGCGGGTTGGTCTGTACTTTTTGGTTACATGTCTGTGATTGCGTTTGAAGCTGTAGCACTGCCAACGGTTATTGACTATCTTTCACCGCTTGAACATAAAGTGAGACTATGGAATATTGCAGGATCAGAGGTCTATTTAACATGGGCTCTTATTGGTTCTGTAGGAGCAATCTTCTTAGGGGCTTTAAACTATCGCGGTATTCGCTCTGCAACGATCTTCCAAACAGTATTCACTATCGCAATCGTTTCGGTGGGTTTCTTACTCATTTTTGGTGCCGGAGCATATGGCGACTCAGAAAACCTAAAACCTTACTTTAACGGCGGTTTTGATGGCATGATGCAAGTTTTAATCATGGTGCCATTTATGTTCGTAGGTTTTGACGTTATTCCCCAAATTGCTTCAGAAGTAAAAGCGACAAAGTCTATCGGTAAAATGTTAGTTATTTCCATTCTTTCTGCGCTCCTCTTCTATATATTAATCATTTATGGCGTCTCGATTGGTCTCCCAGAATCTCAACTTTTAACATCAAAATTAGCCACTGCAGATGCAATGACAAATCTTTTTGATAGTGCATTTTTAGGGAAAGTTCTAGTCGTCGGCGGTATTGCAGGAATCATCACTAGCTGGAACGCATTCGTTATCGGTGGTAGCCGTATTATGTACGCAATGGCTACTCGCGGTATGTTACCTGCATGGTTTGCGAAAATGCATCCAAAATACCACACGCCTTCTAATGCGATTATCTTCTTAACTGTCTTAGCATTCTTAGCACCACTATTAGGTCGTCAAGCACTCAACTGGTTAGTAAATGCAGGAAGTATCGGCGTTGTTTTAGGTTACTTAATCGTGACTTTAGCATTCTTACAACTTCGTAAACTTGAACCAGAATTAGAGCGTCCGTATGCTGTAAAATGGCCTAAAACGATTGGTTGGTTAGCGGTTCTTTTAAGTATAGGATTCTTATCCCTCTACTTACCTGGAATGCCTGCAGAATTAAGCTTCCCAATTGAGTGGAGCCTTGTACTTGGTTGGTATCTCATTGGTGCATATTTCCTCTTCATGCACAAGAGTCCTGCAGAAGCATTAGCGTACAAAAAAGCAAATTTAAACAAAAAATAATCTTTGCAAGAGATAAAACTTCAGAGAGGTTTTATCTCTTTCAGATCTACTCTTGTGGCATAATTACAGGTAAACTATCTCACGATGAATATCTCGTTAAAGCCAGTGTAGATAATCATAAAAATAATACTTAATACTCTTGTTATTCATCATAAAATCCAATTTTCAAAGAAGGAATTTAAAATGTCATACAGTACAGAACAGCTTCAAGAAATTCGTAACAAATATGTTGCTCGTGGCGTTAGCAACGGTAACCTCAACATTGCTAAAACTGCAAAGAACTCTACAATTATCACCGAAAAAGGTGAAGAGTTTATCGATTTTGCAGGAGCTATCGGTGTGATGAACGTCGGTCATAGTCATCCGAAAGTTGTGGCGGCAATTAAAGAGCAATTAGAGCATTTCACACACCCAGGCTTCAACGTCATGATGTATGAAAACTATCTTACAGTTTGTAAACGTCTTTGCGAAATGACTGATGGTGATCATGATAAAAAAGCAATCCTATTTAATACCGGTGCAGAAGCTGTTGAAAATGCGGTAAAAATTGCCCGTAAATTCACTGGTCGTACCGGCGTTGTCTCTTTCTACCGCGCATTCCATGGTCGTACAAACCTCACAATGGGAATGACAAGTAAAGTAAACCCATACAAAGTAGGTTTTGGTCCATTCGCATCAGAAATCTATCAAGCACCATTCCCATATACTTATCAGCGCCCTGCTCATATGAGCGAAGATGAGTATATCGATCTTACCATTGCACAGTTTGATGAGTTCTTCAAAGCAACTGCATCACCAGAAACAATTGCATGTCTCGTGATGGAACCAGTTCAAGGTGAAGGTGGCTTTATTGTTCCACCAAAACGTTTCGTAGAACACGTTTATAACTTCTGTCAGAAACACGGCATTCTTTTCATCGCAGATGAAATTCAAGCAGGTTTCTCACGTACAGGTAAACTTTTCGCAATGGAACACTTTGGTATCGTTCCTGATCTTATGACTACTTCAAAATCACTAGCTGCGGGCGTACCTTTAAGTGCTGTTGTGGGTCGTGCTGAAGTTGTGAATGCGCCAAATCCTGGTGAACTTGGTGGAACATTCTCAGGTAGCCCACTAGCATGTGCTGCAGCGCTTGCAGTAATGGATGTGATCGAAGAAGAAAAATTAAATGATAAAGCAGAAGCGCTTGGTCAAAATCTCGAAAACTATCTCAAAGAGCAGCAAAAAACACATCAATTTATTGGTGATATTCGTCGCTTAGGCGCAATGGTTGCAGCTGAAATTGTCAAAGATCCAGAAACTCGTACACCTGATAAAGATAAGACTTCAGCAATTACTAACTACGCAAATGAAAATGGTTTACTACTCCTTTCAGCGGGTATTAATAGTAACGTTATTCGTTTCTTAGCGCCATTAACGATTACAGATGAAGAGCTTAATAAAGGTCTTGAAATTCTTACAAGAGCTTTAAACGCTTAATGAAGCTTTCTTGATTCAAACGACAATATACTCAATAAAAAATCCTCACTATCAAAGTGAGGATTTTTTTTCGATCTTTATCAATCATCATAATGCTGTACAATTTGCTTTAGGAGCTGCTAGCATCTTGTTTCGCATCCCAATAAGCATAAAGATCGACATACCCTGCCTTTTCTATCTCATCTAATCCTTTAAAAGTAAATCCTATACGCTCATTGGGTAGCTTTCTCATCTCTTTCGCAATCAACTTAGTTGATAATTGATAAGGAGCGCCATCATCATTAGAATAGACAAAATAGGCACTACGAACCCCCGCCATATACATCGCCGCCTGACACATCGGACAAGGCTCACCACTTGCATAAACAATACATCCTGACAGATCAACAGATTGAAGAAACTTTCCTGCTTGTCGAAGCGCAGACATTTCTGCATGTGCAGTCGGATCACAATCTTGTAACATGCTATTCACCGCCCGAGCAATAATTTCGCCATCTTTAACGATAATAGCGCCAAAAGGTCTTCCTCCTTTTTTAATATTCTCTAAAGTAATATTAACCGCTTCTTCTAAATAACGTTGATGCATACTATCTCCTTTATTGCTATACAAAAAGCCATCTCTAAATATCACATTAAGTATCGGCAATAATAATGTCAAAACATTTACCTGAAATTTACGCTCAG
>JASLEF010000123.1 GCA_030151245.1 Ignatzschineria sp.
TATTATTTATTAATCGCGTTTTGGATATCTTCAACCATTTGTGTTGTTGATTTAATACCGCCGCCTGAGAGATACCAAATATTGGGATCTAAATAGATAATTTTACTATTTTTATACGCATTCGTATTCTTCACAAGATCATTTTCAACCACCTGTTTTGCAGATGTTTCACTATTACCGACCACGGCACTACGATCTACAACAAAGATATAATCCGGATTTAGATCCATCACATACTCAAAAGATGCCGTTTGTCCATGACGCGAGACCTGAATAGAGTTATCAGCTGGCTTAAAACCTAACTCATCATGAATAATACCAAAACGTGAACCTGGGCCATACGCACTAATCTTTCCATCATTAACAAGTAAGATAAGCGCGGTGTCAGACATGTTTTCGGTCTGCTCACGCACCTTTGCAACTTTTTCTTTCAGTGCATTTAATTCAGATTCTACAGCATCTTCCTTATCAAAGATTTTACCGATTGTCTGCGCATTATTGATGGTAGATTCAATATAGTTTGCTTCATCTAGCGATAAATTGATAGTCGGAGCAATTTCTGAGAACTGGTCATAAAGAGCGGCTTGACGCAGAGCAATAATAATCATATCTGGTTTTGCGGCATGAATAGCTTCAAAATTTGGCTCTTTCAAACTCCCATAATCACCATACTTCTCTGCTTTATAATCTCCTAAATAAGTTGGAAGATTTGCCTTAGGAAGACCGATAATATCCACATCAATTGCTTCTAATGTATCAATCGTTCCTAAATCAAAAGAGATCACTTTCTGAGGATTTAAAGGAACTACCGTTTCACCTGAAGCATGTTGAATAGATACTGTTTTAGGAGCAGTCTGCTGGGCTGTTTCTGCTGTTTGATTTGTTGTTGATGATGTTTCTACCACTGCTTTCTTCTCATCACCACATGCCGCTAAAACTAATGCTAATGCAGATGCAACGACCACTCTCTTAAACATTTTTGTTCTCATCGGTAACTCCTTATACTTTTACCTAGCGTAATACTGTTATAAATTTTGTAAAACTAGACTCAAAAAACTCTTTTTTCAACCAGCCAGATCTTGGATATTTCAAGTTTATGAAGACTCATAAAGTCTCATTTGATATATAGTCCCCTCTCAAACTGAGAATCATTCACATTAGAATACCTTAAAAAAAGGGAATTACCCAATATATTTCTCTCTGATCGAGCGCCGTAACTAATTTACTATTACAACTCATTGATACCTATTGCAAATAATATTCTTTCACTTAAAACCCACTAACTTCCTAAACTGAAAAGGAATACTGTTTCCTAATATTAGGAAAAATAGACACAAATTCGACGATCATTAATCATTTGAATCGGAATATCCATATCATAAATATCTCGTAAAATCTTACTATCAATAATTTTCTCGGTATTCCCTTCATGTACTAAAGCCCCTTTTTTTAAAGAGATAATGTGATCGGAATAACACGAGGCAAAGTTAATGTCATGAATCACAATGACGATTGTTTTATTCTTTTCATCTACTAATTTACGAAGCACCTGCATAATTTCAACAGAATGTTTCATATCAAGATTATTTAATGGCTCATCTAGGAAGATAATCTCTGTGTTTTGCGCCACAACCATCGCAATAAACGCACACTGTCTCTGTCCACCACTTAATTCTGATACATATTTATCTTGAAGTTCTGATAATCCCATATAAGCTATCGCTTCATCGATATACTTCTGATCCTCTGCCGTTAAGCGACCTTTACTATGAGGGAAACGACCAAAACCGACCAATTCTCTCACTGTAATACGCAAATTAAGATGGTTTGCTTGTTTAAGGATAGAGATTTTTTTTGCTAATTCCTCACTTTTCCAGTCAGAAATTTGGCGACCTTCGATAGAGACCTTCCCACTATCTGGTGTTAATAAACGACTCATCATTCCCAGTAAAGTACTCTTTCCAGCACCATTAGGTCCGATCAGTGAGGTGATTTTATTCTTTGGTATAGAGATCGTGACATCATCCACAACTTTTTTCTGACCAAAGAGCTTGGAAACATTTTCAACAATGACCATTATTTGCTCCCCCTCAATAATAGATACATAAAGTAGATCCCCCCGATAAAGTTAATAATGACACTTAACGTCGTTGAGAAACTAAAGACTCTTTCTACTAAAACTTGCCCGAAAGATAAGGCAATAATGGATACTAATACCGTTCCGATTAATAACACAGAATGTCGGTATGTTTTAAAAACTTCATAAGCTAAGTTTGCAACAAGCAACCCTAAAAAGGTAATCGGCCCTATCAATGCTGTAGAAACTGCCGTAAAAACAGCCACCACAACCAACGTAATCATCACGATATGCTGATAAGAAACCCCTAAATTCAAGGACTGATCTCGCCCAAGTGATAATACATCTAAATACTTTAAGTAAGGAATATAACCTATAAATGTTACGCTCAAAATTCCAATCGCCCACCAGAGTAACTTCACTTGAACATTATTAAAACTGGCAAACATTTTGTCTTGAACAATCATAAATTCATTAGGATCAATCAATACTTGCATAAAAGTTGCAAGGCTCTGAAATAATGCCCCAAGTACAATTCCAATTAAAAGTAAAAAGTAGACTGACCGCCCCTCTTTTCCTAAAACAGTTTTAAAAAGTCCAATCGAAAAGAGTACTAAAACCCCCACCGATAACAAAAATAACCACTCATTACTAATCATGGCAAAATTTTTGCCACCCAGAAAAAATACCAACAATGTTTGTACTAGGAGATAAAGAGAATCTAACCCCATAATACTTGGCGTTAAAATTCGGTTATGAGTGACCGTTTGAAAAATCACCGTAGAAAATGCAATTGCACTTCCCGCAACCACCATTGCCGCAACTTTGTATCCTCGACGTGGTAAGACATAATCCCAGTTAGCGCCTAATTGATAAAAGAGATAAAGGGATATACTGACTAACATCAAGCTCGCTAAAATCAAAATTTTTATTCGATTACTCATGCCGTCGCCGCCTTTTTAAAGAGCAACCAAATAAAGATCGCACTCCCAATAATTCCAATCATAACGCTGATCGGGATCTCATAAGGATAAATTACGAGGCGTCCGACGATATCACAAACTAAAACGACTATAGCACCTAAAATTGCGGTAAAAGGTAGCGTTGTTCGAATGTTGTCTCCTTTGTAAAGAGAAACAATATTCGGGACAATCAATCCTAAAAATGGAATCATTCCCACCGTCAAAATTACAGAGGCGGTAATCATCGCCACAATCGCCAACCCGATATTCACAACCTGTTGATATTTTAACCCTAAATTCTTTGCAAAATCTTGCCCCATTCCCGCAATTGAAAACTGATGAGCATAGAGATAAGCCACAATCATGAGAGGAATTGAGATATAAATAAGCTCATAACGACCAGACATCACCATGGAAAAATCCCCTATTAACCATGATGCTAAGTTTTGTATAAGATCATATTTATAAGCTATAAATGTTGAAACTGAACCTATAATCCCCCCAAACATTAATCCAATTAAGGGGACAAAAATCGCATCTTTATAGCGGATGTGATTTAAAATTTTCATAAATACAAATGTCCCAAGCAATGCGAATAAAAATGCCAAGCCCATCTTAAGAATTGGTGATGCGCCAGCAAATAGTAAGATCGCTATTAAAATCCCTAAGCGAGCAGACTCCATTGTTCCAGCAGTTGTAGGGGACACAAAGGGATTTTGACTCAGCTTTTGCATAATCAAACCACTAATTGAAAGACTGGCGCCTGCAATTAAGATGGTGATTAATCTTGGTATGCGGCTAATTAGAATTGTCTGTTTCTGCGCATCAGTTAAATTAAAGAGGTCATTCACTGAAATATTAATGACACCCACAAAAAGGGAAATCACAGATAATATTAAGAGAATGAGAACCCAATATCGTATTCTCATGTTTATAGAACTGCCTTTACAAATGGAATATCAATTCGAATGATAATGATTGTTATTTTACATGGATATTAAAATTTTTCATAGGTGAATTAAACGTTTTAAATGATAACTGATCACATTTGACTAACTTTAATACACTTAACAAAAAAAGAGCTAGTTTCCTAGCTCTTTTCCTCGATAGTATCGTCATTTTAATATCGTAGTATTATGGTCACTTCTCTATTAATTAACCTTTAAACGACTCTCCATAAATCCTATATCTAAAGAGCCCTGAGGTTAAAGCATGACCTCAAAGTGCTCACCCTGCTTATTCTATTTAATAGAATCCCGTCAATTTTTCATTAAAGCTGATGTAGATATTTTTCTTCTGCGTGTAAGCATCCAAAATCATCTTATGAGTTTCTCGACCAATCCCTGACTTTTTATAACCGCCAAATGGGGAATGTGCAGGTAACTCATTATAAGTGTTGACCCATATTCTTCCTGTTCTAATAGATTTTGCAACTCGGAACGCACGATTGATATCACGTGTCCAAACAGCCCCACCTAAACCATACTCAGAGTCATTTGCCCATTTAATAACTTCCTCTTCAGTATCAAAAACAATAATGGCAACAACAGGACCAAATACCTCTTCTTTTTCAATTCGCATATTGGGTTTTACATCTACAATAGCGGTGGGACATAAAAAGGCACCTGTTTCATGAGCTCGCTTTCCGCCCGTCAAAATCGTTGCACCCTCTTCTCTAGCGATATCTACATACCCTAAGATTTGCTTCAACTGCTTCTCATTAATCTGAGCCCCCATTTGGGTATCAGGATCTAAAGGATCCCCCACTTTCACACTCTCAAATTTTGCTTGGAGTCTCTTTAAAAACTCATCATAAATACCGCGCTGAATAAAAAGTCGTGACCCTGCACAACAAACCTGTCCTTGATTAAAAAGAATCCCCATCAATGCACCATCGATAGCCTTATCAATCTGAGCATCATCAAATACAATATTGGCAGACTTTCCTCCAAGCTCTAAAGTTGCAGGAATCAGTTTATCCGCTGCTGCTTTTGCCACGTTATAGCCTATTTCTGTGGACCCCGTAAATGCGAACTTACTAAAGCCTTCATGTGCCAATATGTGATTCCCCGTTGTTGAGCCCCCTCCTGTTAAGATACTGACAACACCTTTAGGTAAAACCTCATTTAAAATACGTCCTAACTCCAAGACTGAAATAGAGGTATCACTAGAAGGTTTAATGACAATACAGTTACCTGCTGCCAATGCCGGTGCAATTTTCCACGCCCCCATCAATAAAGGAAAATTCCAAGGAATAATTTGTCCAACAACACCAATTGGCTCGCTTAATACAATACTAAGGCTATCTTGATTAATGAGATTTGCCTCATCACTTTCAGCTCGAATGACGCCCGCAAAATAACGAAAATGATCAATCGCCAATGGTACATCAACATTCATCGTCTCACGAATAGGCTTTCCGTTATCGAGAGTTTCTAAAGTTGCAAAACGTGTCGCTTCTGCTTCTAATCGATCTGCAATCTCTAAAAGATATTTAGAACGCTCTTGCAAAGAAGTTCGACTCCAAGTTTCAAATGCTCGCCATGCTGCATCAACGGCACGATCTACATCTTCCTTTTCTGCGATAGCAATCGTGGTTAATCTCTCTCCTGTTGCTGGGTTAAAGCTCTCAAATGTGTTCTTTTGAGATCCATCAGACCAAGTGCCGTCTATCAACAACTGATAGGAAGCTTGTGGACGAAGATTTGAGGTTAAATCCGCTAACTTTTTCATACACTATCTCCTAAAATTATCACTTTAGAAACCCTTTAAAATCATAAAGGACTAGTCTATGAACATACATCTTTAACCAAAGATAATCTATGGAAATCCACACTATTAATGAAAAGATCAAGCTTCTTTTGATCTCACTTCACCAAAGGTTATACTCACTGGGTACCTTATTGAAAAATCCTATTGATTTCCCCTACAACTTGATCTAGCTCTATCAAAAAAAGCGTACGAAATGTGATCGTACGCTTTTAAAATAATCAACAAACTTTAGAGCCCAATGATAGTTGAATATTGATAAATAATAGCCACAAATGAACTCAATGATTCATAAGGACTCTCTAAAACCATCCTATTTTGAGCTACTTATCATAATGAAATATTTATTCAACATTCAACATTCAAAATCTCTATTTTAGAGCGCTACTTTATAGATCAATAGCTCTCTGATCACCTTCTGTTATGGAATCACTAATACGGTACCCACAGGAACTCGTAGTTGATTATCTGGTAAATTATTCGCTCTCTTCAATGCCGACTCATTAACCTTAAACTTTGCGGCAACATCTGATAACGCATCTCCTCTAACAGTCGTATAAGATCTTGCAGGAACCCCTTCAGATATCAATTCAATCGCCGGTCCCGATGGTTCTGGAAACTCTACCCCAATTGCGACAGGTGGGGGGGATTGAATCGTAGGCGCATCTTGCAATATTTGATTAACTGCGGCTTGTGTCCCTACATGACTACTTTGGCTATTTGACTCAAGAACTAGCTCAGGAAGCTTTTCTTGTACCTTCGGCGTTGCCACAACTTTAGGGGTAGATGGCGTTAATACTTGAGCGGGACTATTATCCCCTCGCTGAACCACTGTCGTATAGACCAATTCTGTTGCGGGACGCTCTTTATAATACGCTTTAATACCTGCCAAAATATCATCCGCTAAACGCCCTTGATGTTTTTTACTACGGAGATTTTGCTCTTCTTTTGGATTGGAAATAAACCCAGTCTCCACCAAAACAGAGGGAATATCCGGCGCTTTTAATACCGCAAATCCAGCACGCTCCACTTGTCTTTTATGAAGGTTTGCATGTTGACTTAGTTTTTTTAATAGATGATTTCCTAATGCATTTGAAGACTCAATCGTTGCTTCTTGCGATAAATCCAGCAACATTGATGCAATAGCATTATCTTTATCAGAGATTTTTACACCACCTATTAAGTCAGATTGGTTTTCCGCCCGCGCAAGTAAACGCGCAGCTTCACTCGAAGCTCCACTCGTTGATAAGATATATACAGAAGCCCCATCTGCTTTAGATGATCCAGCATCCGCATGAATAGAGATAAACATATCGGCTTTATGACGTCTTGCAAAAAGAACACGCTCACGAAGAGGGACAAACGTATCGTTATCTCGCGTCATAATCGCCTTCATATTTGGCTCTCGATTTATTTTTTGTTGCAGGGTTTTCGCTATTTGTAAAACAACATCCTTCTCACGGGTTCCCGCTTTACCATGCGCTCCAGGGTCTTTTCCACCATGGCCTGGATCAAGGACAATTAAGATATTTTTTTTCGGAACAGATTTAGCAACCTGAATCTCTTGAGGCTGCGTCACCACTGTTTGCCCTGAAGATGCAAGATCTTGTTTAACACTTCCCGCCGAAGCACCTATCACAACGACTAACTCATAACCGATACGACCCCGCACAACAGCAGCACTAGCAGGAATATTTCCTTGCCGTAAATCAATCACTATCCGTAAATCAGTTCCTTGTTGTGTTCCTAATCGTACACCCGCGACAAAAGCTGATGATATCGGCAATGAAGTCGCCTTTGTCTGTAATTGTGCATTAGGAATGTCTATGACTAAACGCTCCGGATTTTGTAATCTAAAACTATTGAATTTTATTTGCTGGCTTAAAGGGAAAACGACCACTAACTCCCCATTTCTGTTTTCAGCCCGTCCTGTACCCACAACAGTTGCCGCAAAAATAAAATTGCTTAAGACGATGGTTAAAAGAAGAAGGAAAGCAAAAAAACCTCGCTTTCCTCTTCTTAACTTCTTTTCAATACGCATTATTCCTCTACCCATTCAATATTTTCTTCAAGAATTACTTTCTTCTCTGATTTGCCAAAGAAAAGATCAAACTTATGATAGAGCTCTTTCGCTTTTTCAGCGTCGCCTAAAGCATCTAAAATCACAATATAGTGTGCAACAATTTCAGGATCTTTGTTCTTATGATAAGCCTTTTCAATATATTTCTTCGCTCTCACTAAATCCCCTAACTGATAGTAGGCCCATGCAAGACTATCTTCGATGAAATCCTGATTTGGCATTAATAAGTTCGCCTTTGAAATAAAAGGCAATGCCGTTTTTGCATTCGCAGGATCCATTTCAACCAGAGAAAATCCTAAGGCATTATACGCAATCGCGTCTTGTGGGTTTGCACGAATTTCTGCCTGAAATATTTCAATCATCTTGTCATAATCTTCTCGCCCAAAGGCACTCATCGCTTTTAAAAATGCTAACGATGACCGATTATTTTCCATCAAAAGTTCACCAGATAATGCAATTTCCTTATCTAATAAGACCAATTCTTTGGCATCATGGAGTAGCATCATTTTTTTTAATGCTAGTCCTGATGCATCATAAATCTCAAGCGCACTAATATCATTAAAATACTGCTCAAAAAGTGGATAGTCTTGCGATTTTAGAGCCATTTTAGCCTTGATCGTCAAAATTGCTTCTAAATATTCTGGCGTAGGATCTTGAATATCTGGTAATACTTTCAAAAGATTTTCACTATTTCCTAAAATCTCAGAGAAATAAAACAGATTAAGGACTGCACGAGTTAATACTTCAGGATTGTCTAATCGTAAATTGAGCATTTCCAAGATATTGTCATAATTGCCCATAACATAAGCCATTCCGATAAACTTCTCAAAGACAATCGGTGCTTCATTAGTTGTAATCATTAAACGGACAAGGTGCTGATACGCATCTTCATAATCAAAATTTGAAATTAATGCATTAGCTAGTTCTAAACCAATTTCAGGATCTTCATACTTTGCATAGGCATCTTCTAATAACCTAATCGCTTTTTCAGGAGAACCAATATTCCAATAGATATAAGTATATAACGCATAAATCTTTGGATTCTCCGGCGCTAACTGCAGAGCTCTTTCTAGATAACTTTCTGCTTCTGAAAATCGAGAGTTATCAATCAGAAATCCTGCCAATAGCACGAGTGGAAAAGCATCATACTCCTCAAGTGCCGCAAGATTTTTAAAAAGAATGACCTGTGTATCTAGTGGTAACTCAAACTCGTGAAACTTCTTTAAAATCGCAAAATAAGGAGATACGTCCATCTCCCCATTATTTGAAAGGTACATGAGCGCAACTAAATGATGATATGTTTTCGCAGCAGATTCTAAATCACCCGTTAAGAGATAGGCTTCTGCTAAAAGATTATAATTCGTCAGATTTTTAGGATCTTGGATCACTAAGCGCTGAATAAATGGCAGTGCTTCCGCTATATTCCCTTCCGCAAGATCGAGCTGGATACGGCGCTCTAAAATCTTAGGATCATTTTTTTTGGTTAAGAGCTCATCATAATGTGCCTTTGCACCATCCCAGTCTTCTCTCTTTGCGGCGATTTCGGCAGCAAGAAAATCATAAATTTCGGTATTTTCCGCATCATTATAAAAAGTCATCTCTGGCGTTACAGCATCATTTTCAACCGCAGTCTGTGGAGCTTCTTTCGCGCTCTCTTCTGCAAAAGAGATAGGATATGTCACACATACTAAAAATAGAAAAAGATTATAAAATTTCTTCATACCGCCCTGAACTCCCTCAAAATATTGTCATTCATCGACATTTTTTTTATTCTGTTATGATTAGAATAGACTGATTTATCCGATTATTTTAACGTAAAAAACAGTCGAGTGTTAATTATTACCACCCTATTTAAAGGAGTAAAGGATTATGAGTACAAAACATTTTGCATTAATTCTTGCAGGCTGTGGTCACTTAGATGGTGCGGAAATCACGGAAGCATCAGCCCTCAACATAGCCTTATCTAAGGCAGGATACACCGTCTCTTTTTACGCGCCCAATCGTTATCAAAAAGATACTATTGAACACATCTCTGGTGAAGAGAGCGCTCCTAACCGTCATATTCTTCAAGAAGCGGCCCGTATTGCTCGCGGTAATATCAAACCAATCGAGGAGCTTTCGCTATCAGACGTTGACGGGATCGCCATGGCGGGGGGATTTGGCGTTATTAAAAACTTCACTAACTTTGTAGACAAAGGGCTAGATGCCACTTTACAACCTGATATTGGCGATAAAATCAAAGAGGCAATCGTCACTAAAAAACCTGTTATTGCCATTTGTGCGGCCCCTATGGCCATTGCAATTGCCCTTAAAGAGTTAGGTATCAAAGATGCGACGTTAACCTTTGGAAAAGCGGCGAATGCTGAAGGATTTCTTCCTGCATTAAATAGTTGGGGTATTGCACATACTGAAACTCAAAATAATGAGGCATACAGAGATCCTCAATATCCTATTATTACGAGTGGTGCTTACATGGATAGTGAAGCAACCCCCTATGAGATATTTTTAGGGGCTGAAGCTTGTATCAAGGCACTCCCCTAGGAGACTCTTTCATTAACAAATAAGGATTAATTCCTTCCTCAGATGCTAGTTTACGATCTTACTTCAGATTATCAGTCAGTGACAGATCGCAATTTAACTAGCATCTTTTACTAATTTAAAATATATTAGCTTGTCAATATTTCCCAAAAAGAACCCTATTGATAGACACTTCCGGCAACAAAATTGCTCAAGATGTGCTCAGGTTTTCCACTTTCTCAAAAATCAGGTAAACTGAAAAAAAGCGTATTTGTAAAGCAAAACAACCAACAAAATTACACTTTTTCAATCCTTAATGATCCTTTTAGCTGACAACAATTGAAGTTTGTTGCTCGATTTGCTAAAAATCATTTTTGTTCATTAATCATTGGAGAATTTATATCTATCATGGAGCCTCTTAAAGTAGGACTAATTGGTCTTGGCACTGTTGCCTCTGGCGTCGCCTCTGTATTATCTAAAAATCACACAGACATGACTCGTCGAATATCCCGAACACCGATTATTGAAAAAGTCTTTGTTCGTACTCTCGAACGAGAAAATCCTTACCAATTAAATCTCACGACCAATATAGATGAGATTATCAACAACCATGATATTGATGTTGTCATAGAGCTAATAGGTGGCATCGAACCTGCCCTTACCTATATCAAAACAGCCCTAACCAATGGGAAATCAGTAATTACTGCTAATAAAGAGTTAATTGCTATTCACGGCAATGAGTTGTTACGTCTCGCAGAAGAAAATCATGTGTTCCTTCGCTTTGAAGCATCCGTTGCGGGGGGGATTCCTATCCTTAAAACGCTTCGAGAAGGACTCGCCGCAAACCAAATTGATTCAGTGATGGGAATCATTAATGGTACGTCGAACTATATCTTGACAGAAATGTCAGATAAGGGGGCAGACTTTGCAGAGTGCTTAAAAGAGGCTCAAGCTTTAGGCTATGCAGAAGCCGACCCAACATTTGATATTAAAGGAATTGATGCAGGTCATAAGTTAACAATCCTTGCCTCTACCGCTTTTGGCATCCCTCTTCATTTTGATGCACTTCATATTGAAGGAATTGATACCATTACCAAAGATGATATTACCATTAGCCATCAAGAGGGTTATGCGATCAAACATCTTGGAATTGCGCGCCGTAGTGAACAAGGTATCGAACTTCGCGTTCAACCGACACTTATTCCTTTAACACATGCTTTCGCCAATGTTAATGGCGTTCTCAACGGTGTTTTTATTCAGGGAAATGCGGTCGGAGAACAATTTCTAAGTGGGCGAGGTGCCGGGAGTGAAGCAACAGCCTCAGCTGTCATTGCTGATCTACTTGAAATTATTCACAATCAAAAACCGACCTATAGCGCACCCGCTTTAGGCTACAAAATGGATAATCTTTCCTCACTTCCTATTCTCTCTAAGCCTGCATTTACCTCAAGTTATTATACGTGTTTTATATATCGTGAGACTGCTGATACACAGGCACTTCTAGGACAATTAGAGAATTTAGCAACCGCGTCCATAAAGGCACCTTTCAAAATTAAACTTTACAAAGAAAATCAAAGGTTTATTATCACTTGTGAAAAAACAATTGAAGAAAGTGTAGAAAAACTCCTTAATAATGCTATGTTAATTGAGGGCATTGAGGAAGCGAAGTTAATTCGAATAGAGAAGTTTTAGAGGTTAGCGAATTGACACTGATTTAAAAAATCAGACTAAATCTATAGACGATATAAAAACAATTCTACTCTTCATATGAGTCGTTCAAATTCATAAGTAACGTCAGCAATTGATTTTGAACGATCAATGAAGCGTCTCAAGATGCTCATTTGACTGAGATTATATATTTAAAAAAAGAGGAGATCCTGTGAAATTAAGCGGTGCAGAAATCATCATCCACTCCTTAATAAAGGAAAACGTGGAGTGTATCTTCGGTTACCCTGGCGGTGCCGTATTACCCCTATACGATGAGATTTACAAACAAGACACAATTGAACACATTCTGGTCCGCCATGAACAAGCAGCCACTCATGCTGCAGATGGATATGCGCGCACAACTGGTAAACCAGGTGTCGTCCTGGTCACTTCAGGACCTGGTCTAACTAATGCTGTCACAGGTATTGCAACTGCTTATATGGATTCCATTCCAATGATTGTCCTATCAGGACAAGTCGCTACAAGCTTAATTGGGAATGATGCCTTCCAAGAAGTTGACACTGTCGGAATTACCCTTCCATGTGTTAAACATAACTTTTTAGTAAAAGATGTGAATGATCTTGCAATCACAATAAAAAAAGCATTCTATATTGCCACAACAGGTCGACCAGGCCCAGTTGTTATTGACCTTCCAAAAGATATTACGGTTCATGAGGCAGAATTTGATTATCCAAAAGAGATCAATATGCGTTCCTACAACCCTACGGTAAAAGGACATTCTAAACAGATTGCTCGCGCATATGATCTTATTATGACAGCAGAGCGCCCCATGGTTTATACCGGTGGCGGTATCATTATCGGTGAAGCACACAATGAGCTTCGTCAGTTTGTAAAAGATTTAAATCTTCCAATCACAAGCACTCTAATGGGATTAGGGGCTTATGAAGGAACCGATAAACAGTTCCTTGGCATGTTAGGCATGCATGGAACCTATGAAGCCAATATGGCAATGCATCACTGTGATGTTTTAGTGGCGTTAGGTGCTCGTTTCGATGACCGTATTACCGGAACACTCGAAAAATTCTGCCCCTATGCAAAAATCATTCATGTGGATGTTGATCCCTCTTCTATTGCTAAGAACGTTGCAGTTGATCTTCCTATTGTCGGTCAGCTACAGCCTGTTCTTAAAGAACTTAATAATATCCATAAGCAACAAAAAGGTCAGGTTGACCCAACAGCTCTTGGAAAATGGTGGGATCAAATTGAACAATGGCGTGAGATGAAATCACTAGCTTATGAAAAAAGCGATGTGATTATCAAACCTCAATTCGTTGTCGAAAAACTATTTGAAGTAACAGAAGGTCAAGCGATCGTTACCTCAGATGTTGGGCAACATCAAATGTGGGCGGCGCAATATTATCCATTCGACGAACCTCGTCAATGGCTCAACTCAGGGGGACTTGGCACAATGGGCTTTGGACTTCCTGCAGCTATGGGTGCAAAAATAGCAAGGCCAGACAAAGATGTCGCCTGTATTACAGGGGATGGCAGTATTCAGATGATGCTCCAAGAGCTTTCAACAATGCTACAATACTGTTCCCCAGTAAAGATTATTAACCTTAATAATGGTTACCTAGGAATGGTTCGTCAATGGCAAGAATTTTTCTTCCAAAAGCGTTACTGCATGAGTTATTTTGACTCTCTTCCTGACTTTGTAAAACTAGCAGAGGCATATGGTCACAGCGGCGTTCAAATTCACAAACCCAGTGATGTAGAGCCTGCATTAAGAGAAGCTTTCAAACAGAAAGATAAGACAATATTCCTCGATTTTATCACGGATCCCAGCGAGAATGTTTACCCAATGATTCCTGCCGGAAAAGGTCACCACGAAATGATCTTAGCGGGTCGCGATAAAATGGAAAATACGGAAAAAGATGGCTTAAGCCAAGTTTAAGGGAGAAAAAAATGACATTTAATACTGAAACTTCGCGTCATATTATTTCGATCTTAATGGAGAACGAAGCCGGCGCACTATCTAAGGTAGTAAACCTATTTTCCGCTCGTGGCTACAATATTGATAGCTTAAGCGTTGCAGCAACTGATGATCCCTCTCTTGCGAGATTGACATTAGTGACAATTGCCAACAACCATGTCGTTGAACAGATTGTAAAACAACTGAATAAACTCATAGATGTTGTCAAACTCACCGATCTTTGCGATAGTGCTTATGTTGAACGCGAAATGATGTTGATTAAGGTTCAGGCTGAAGGCCAAAACCGATCAGAACTCTTTCGTATCAATGAGATGTTCAGAGGTCGCGTTATCGACGTCACACCACTTTCATACACCATTGAGATGACTGGAACACAAGAAAAACTCGATGCATTTATCGTCGCAGTTAATGATCTAGGAATCATTGAGATTGTACGTTCTGGCGCTCTTGGACTAGTTCGTGGTGCAAAAGGCTTAACACTCTAAAGTACAATACTTTAGCCACTAAAAATTATTAATAAATATGAGATGTATCCGCAACACATTTCAAGAAACGGCGGATACATTAATAACAAAGAATTATATAAAGGATATTTAAGATGAATGTTTTTTACGATAAAGATGCCGATATCTCATTAATCAAGAACACAACTGTTGCAATCATTGGGTATGGTTCACAAGGTCATGCACATGCGCAAAACCTCAAGGATTCAGGTGTAAACGTTATCGTCGGTCTTCGTAAAGGTGGCGCATCATGGGATAAAGCCGTGAATGCAGGTCACAACGTAAAAGAAATCGCGGAAGCGACTAAAGCAGCAGACTTCGTTATGGTGCTTCTTCCAGATGAAAACCAACCTGCTGTCTATCGTGATGCGATTGAGCCAAACCTTAAAAATGGAGCAACGCTTGCATTCGCTCACGGCTTTAACATTCACTATAACCAAATCGTTCCACGCAAAGACCTTGATGTCGTAATGGTTGCACCAAAAGGTCCAGGTCACACAGTTCGTTCAGAATATGTAAAAGGTGGCGGTGTTCCAACATTAATCGCAATTTATCAAGATTCAACCGGCAAAGCTCGCGATATCGCCCTCTCATATGCTTCTGCAAATGGTGGTGGTAAAGCAGGTGTTATCGAAACATCATTCCAAGAAGAGACTGAAACAGACCTCTTTGGGGAGCAAGCTGTTCTTTGTGGTGGCGCTGTTGAGCTTGTTAAGGCAGGTTTTGAAGTACTTACAGAAGCAGGATATGCTCCAGAAATGGCATATTTTGAGTGCTTACATGAGTTAAAATTAATTGTAGACTTAATGTATGAAGGCGGGATTGAAAACATGAACTATTCAATCTCTAACAACGCAGAATACGGTGAGTATGTCACAGGTCCTGAAATCATTACTGAAGATACTAAAGATGCAATGCGTTACGCACTCTATCGTATCCAATCAGGTGAATATGCAAAAATGTTTATTCAGGAAGGTATGACAAACTACCCTTCAATGACTGCGCTTAGACGCTTAACGGCAGAACATCCAATTGAGAAAACAGGTGCTAAACTCCGTGCAATGATGCCATGGATTACAGAAAACAGCCTTGTTGACCAATCAAAAAACTAAATTTAATAGAGCTATCTCAATCATAGCGCCCCCTTTAAAATACACAAAGGGTTAAATTTAGAATAAATGTTAAGATGCCTTAAGCCATAAAACTTAAGGCATTTTTTTGTGAGTTTATCATTATCGAATTTCATCACACTCAAAAATAAAAATAGGAATATCAATTATGAGTCAGATTTGGACCCCATCCAGTTGGAGAAACTTCCCGGCAGCACAATTGCCGAATTACAAAGACCAAGCCGCCTTAAAAGCTGTTGAGAATCGTCTTCGTAAAGCTCCACCACTCGTTTTTGCGGGTGAAGCAAGATCGCTTAAAGCACAGCTTGCAGATGCGGTGTATGGCAAAGCATTTTTACTTCAAGGAGGCGATTGTGCCGAAAGCTTTGCTGACTTTAGCTCAGACAACATTCGTGACACTTTTCGTGTTCTTCTTCAAATGGCTATTACGCTCACTTTTGCGGCAAGCAGCCCTGTCATTAAAGTCGGTCGTATCGCAGGACAGTTCGCTAAACCTCGCTCATCAGACACGGAAACCATTGATGGTATTACTCTTCCAAGCTACCGTGGAGATGTTGTCAATGGCATTGAGTTTACAGCCGAAGCTCGTGAACCCGATCCAGAGCGTTTATGGAAAGCCTATGCACAATCTGGCTTAACACTCAATCTTCTTCGCGCCTTTGCAAAAGGGGGATACGCAGACCTTCATCGTGTTCAACGATGGACAATGGGTTTTGTTGAAAAATCTCCACAGGCGGAACGTTATATAGATCTTGCGACACGTATTCAAGATGCTCTTAAGTTTATGCAAGCTTGCGGTGTAGATCCCAATAATGCCATTATTCGTGAAACAGAATACTTCACTTCTCACGAAATGTTATTACTGGGCTATGAAGAGGCGATGACTCGAACAGACTCAACGACTGGCGACTGGTATAATACCTCTGCACATATGGTTTGGATTGGAGAGAGAACTCGCCAACTAGATGGCGCTCATGTTGAATTTGCTAAAGGCATTGCTAATCCTGTTGGCGTTAAAGTTAGCCAAAAAATGAGCGATGATGAATTAATCCGTCTTATCGATGCCTTAAATCCTCATAACGAACCCGGAAAATTAACGCTTATTACTCGTATGGGTGCTGACAACATCTTAGAACACCTCCCTCGCCTACTTCGTACCGTTAAAAATGAAGGGCGACATGTTGTCTGGAGCTGTGATCCGATGCATGGTAACACCATTACTGAAAACCGTTATAAAACACGTCCATTTGATCAAATTCTTGCTGAAGTCATCAACTTCTTTGATGCCCACAATGCAGAAGGAACTTATGCCGGAGGTGTTCACTTTGAAATGACGGGAACCGATGTTACAGAATGCTTAGGGGGAGGACAAAATATTACCTCAAAAGATCTTGAAGATCGTTACCATACCCATTGCGACCCTAGATTAAATGCACAGCAGAGCCTAGAACTTGCGTTCCAAATCTCTTCAAAATTGAAAGAACATCGCGAAAAGATTCCAGCTCGCGTATAATTCTTTAGCTTACTATTACGTTAAGATATGGTATTTTATAGGACATATCGATTTTCTTAGGAGTTTTGTGTTGAATACGAATTACCTCGATTTTGAAGCCCCAATTTATGAGCTTCAAACTAAAATTAATGAGCTTCAAAGCTGGGCTCAAGACGCTGATATCGATGTTACAGACAAGATTGATGCCTTAGAAAAAAAGAAAAATGCAAAGTTAGAGCAGATCTTTTCTAAACTCTCATCATGGGAAGTAACACAGCTTGCTCGTCACCCTCTACGTCCTTATACTTTAGACTACATCAGTTTAATTTGTGATGACTTCCAAGAGCTACATGGGGATCGCGCTTATGCAGATGATGCAGCAATTATTGGCGGTTTAGCGAGAATTGATGGTCGCAGCGTAATGGTTATCGGTCATCAAAAAGGACGCGATACTAAAGAGAAAATTAAACGTAATTTTGGAATGCCTCGCCCAGAAGGTTACCGTAAAGCGCTTCGCCTCATGAAACTGGCAGAACGCTTTAATGTTCCCGTTGTCACGTTCATTGATACCCCAGGAGCATATCCAGGAATTGGCGCCGAAGAACGCGGACAGAGCGAGGCAATTGCTCGTAACCTACTCGAAATGAGTAAGCTTCGGGTTCCAATTGTTTGTACTGTTACCGGCGAAGGTGGTTCAGGCGGCGCATTAGCAATCGCTGTAGGAGATCGTGTAATGATGCTTCAGTACTCGATCTACTCCGTAATCTCCCCGGAAGGCTGTGCCTCTATTCTTTGGAAAAGTGCTGAAAAGAATAAAGAAGCAGCTGAAGCAATGGGCGTCACGGCAGATAAAAATATGAATGCAAAACTCATTGATACTATTATCGAAGAACCTAAAGGTGGTGCTCATCGTAACTATAAAACAATGAGTGACAACATGAAGAAAGAGATCAATGCAGCACTTGATCAGTTATCAACGCTTTCTGTTGATGAGCTTCTTGAGCAACGCTATGAAAAGATTATGGCTTACGGACAATTTAAAACCAAGTAATCCAAGGCTATCAAAAAGACGATTTTATCTACATAGAATCGTCTTTTTACTTCCCTATTTTATAAAAAATAGACAGCTTGAAATAAATACAATATTTTCACGATGGTTACCTGTAAATTGACAATAAAATATTAGCAGTGCTGTAGAGGTTAAATACGACATGGACAAATTTCTCCCATATCTTCAAAAAATCGCCCAGACCTTGGATCGACTTGAACCTTTTCTTCCACCTGATAATAATACGCTGAACTTTAGTCAAGCCAATGCTTTCCGTTGGATTAAAAGGCAACATTCTCCATTTGGAACACTCTCCCCCATCAAAAATCCTGCTTATATAAACTTTAAGCAACTTAAGGGGATTGATCGCCAAATCGCCTTAATCCAAAAAAACACAGCGCAATTTGTAGCAGGTCTCCCAGCAAATAACGTTTTACTTACAGGTTCTCGCGGCACAGGAAAATCATCTATCGTTAAAGCAGTATTAGCGAGCTATCACTCCCGTAATCTTAAAATGGTGGAGATTGATAGTGACAACCTTAGCGATCTTCCTGAGCTTTTACAATTATTAGAAGCTCAACCGCACTACTTCATTATTTTTTGTGATGACCTTTCATTCGAAGCAGGTGACCCTTCATATAAACCCCTTAAAGCGATGCTTGATGGATCCCTTTCAAGCCCCGCCCCAAATATCTTGCTCTATGCAACATCTAATCGACGCCATCTCTTACCAGAATCTATGCAAGATAATCTCAATCAATACGAGACTAAAGAGATCCACCCTCAAGAAGCCATTGAAGAGAAAATTTCTCTTTCGGAACGATTCGGACTTTGGATCAGCTTTTATCCTTATTCTCAAAGTGAATATTTAGCCATTGTGAAAAGCTGGATCAATGAATTTGATGCCAACATTCCGTATAATGAAGGACTTGAACGAGCTGCATTACAATTTTCACAAATGAGGGGCTCTCGAAGCGGAAGAGTCGCCTACCAATTTGTTAAAGACTATGTGGGTAACTACCACCTCCAAAATAAACCATAAATCCCATCCTCTATGGAAAAGAAAGGAAAGTAATAATGTCGACCTATATGGCCAAGGAAATCTTAGATATTCCCAATGTAATTGAACGACAACATGAAGAAAATGCGGCCGTTTTAATTGAGCTTGCCGAATATCTAAAAAAGGCAAAGCCAACCCAAATCATTACATTAGGGCGCGGAAGCTCTCATAATGCTTCCATTTATGGCAAGTATCTTTTTGAAACAGGATTGGGTATTCCTGTTTCAGTCGCAGCGCCTTCGCTCTCTACCATTTACAAACAACCACTAATTGCAGATAATGCCATTTTAATTGTTACCTCTCAATCCGGGAAAAGCCCTGATCTGGTCAACTTTGCATTGATGATGAAAAAACAAGGGACCAAGATTATAGGGATTATTAATGATGAGAAATCACCACTTGCAAAAGAGTGTGACTTTCTTTTTGGCATTAAAGCGGGCGAAGAAAAGAGCGTTGCTGCTACCAAAAGCTTTGTCGGTAGCCTCTCTATTTATGCGGCGATTTTTGCGGCATGGAATGAAGATAGTGAATTAGCCGATTGCCTCATGAGCCTTCCTAGCACCTTAGATCAAGTCGTCAATAGCGAATGGCCTGAATTAATCGATCATCTAGCACATGCCAAAGATCTCTTCGTTATTGGACGAGGCGTAGGGCTTAGCGCCGCTGTTGAAGCAGCTTTAAAGCTGAAAGAGACCTGTCAAATTCACGCAGAAGGTATTTCAGCTTCTGAGATATTTCATGGCTCTGTATCATTAATCACACCTCAATACCCCGTCATTAGTTTTGTGGGATCCGATGCATCACGAGAATCTTGCTTAGAAGTCAATAAAAAACTAGAAAGCTACGGCGCGAAAGTTTTCTCTCTTGATCATAAAGCCACAGATGAAGCAACTCTCGTTATCCCTAAAGTCCACCCTCTTTTACAGCCGCTTGTTCAGATTAGCGCCTATTACAAAGTTATTGAAAAACTCTCACTCCATCGTGGACTCAATCCTGATGTTCCCCCTAACCTCAAAAAAGTCACAGAAACCCTGTAACCCCATTGAGCAAATTAAAAAATGCATTTTAAGCATCATTACGACTCTTTTCTCACGTTTCCAACGAGAGATACATATCTACTAATCAGATGCTTTAGCAAACATATAGTGAACTGATCTAATCATGAATCAATCTCAAAAATATGCATTATTAGCCCCATCGATTTTCGATGGGGTTATTTTACATCACAATAGCGCCCTACTTATCGATAAAAACCTCATCGAAGCGATTGTTCCTCAAACACAGATCCCTCTAGAGTACGCGCAACATCAACTAAGTAGCACCTTACTTCCTGGATTTATCGATCTACAAGTCAATGGCGGAGGCGGCGTTTTATTTAATGATGAACCGACTATGCAAGGGCTACAGAAGATCATTCAAGCGCATCAATCCTTTGGAACAGCAGCCATTTTACCAAC
>JASLEF010000133.1 GCA_030151245.1 Ignatzschineria sp.
ACGATCTCTTTTCCCAAGCGCTTCTCCCCGATGAGATGAGCAATTTCTTAAAAGAGACTTATCCCTAAAAATGCCTTGAAAATGATTCAAAATAATCTTGAAGATTTCTGAATGAACTATCTGAATCCGCTATACTAATCATCTATAAAGAGTTACAAACTCCCTGCAAGTGAGTTATTCCAATAGTGATAAAACAGACAAAGCTTGTTCTATCATCACAAGCAATAGGGAGATCAAAAAAATATTAAGAGGATAGATGATGTTAAATTACTGGCAAACTGTCGGAGAGCATGCTCGTGCTGCCTCTGAAAAATTACGCCTTGCTGATTCTGGGAAAAAAAACGCACTGTTAGAAGCACTCTACCAAGAGATATTAGATCATCGTGAAGCGATTAAAATCGAAAATGCGAAAGATCTTGAGAATGCAAAATCCAATCATTTTGATGCGGCCTTCATAGATCGGTTAGCGCTCAATGATGATCGCATTACAGATATGGCTAATGGTGTCAAAGAGATGGTGCTCCTGCCTGATCCCATTGGAGAGATCACAGATGTCAAAACACGCCCTTCCGGTATTCAAGTAGGAAAAATGCGTGTGCCATTAGGTGTCATCGCCATTATTTATGAATCTCGCCCTAACGTCACTATTGATGCAGCTGCGCTCTGCTTAAAATCTGGTAATGCGGCAATATTACGAGGGGGAAGCGAGGCATTCTATACTAATCAGTATCTGGCAACCCTTCTAGCAAATGCCCTACAAAAGGTCGATCTGCCAGCGGATGCCGTTCAAATCATCAATACTACCGATCGTGAAATCGTGGATCTGATGGTGACCTCACCACAATATATTGATGTCGTCATTCCTCGGGGCGGAAAATCCTTAGTTGAGAGAATCAATCACCAAGCCACCGTTCCTGTGATTAAACATCTCGATGGCGTTTGCCACACATATGTGGATATTGATGCCGATTTAACAAAAGCGTATCACGTTGTTGATAATGCCAAAACACAGCGTTACGCTCCTTGCAATACGATGGAAACCCTTCTCCTTCATGAAAAAATTCTTAAAGAGTTTTGGCCGGAGATGGCAACAATATTAGTAGAGAAAGGGGTGGAGATTCGGGCTTGTGAGAAAACATTAGCGATTTTAAAAGCCAATAATATTCCCGCAATTATCGCTACCGAAGAAGATTGGCATGCAGAGTATTTAGCACCAATTTTAGCAGTGAAAGCAGTAAAAGATATGGAAGAAGCCATTCATCATATTAATCATTATGGATCACATCATACCGATGTTATTTTGACCGAAAACTACTCGAAAGCAATGCACTTTTTAAGAGCGGTCGATTCAGCATGTGTCATGATTAATGCCTCTTCTCGCTTTTGTGACGGCTTTGAATTTGGGCTCGGTGCTGAAATCGGGATCTCGACTGACAAGCTGCATGTCCGTGGTCCTGTGGGACTTGAGGGATTGACCTCACAAAAATATATCGTTCTTGGCCATGGCGAGGGACGACAATAGAGTTGTAGTACCGCAACAGCTGATGAATAGTAGGGATCTTAATTCATTGGCAAATAAAGAAACATTACGGCATGTTGTCATTTTTTACAGGTATAATATGCCACTTTTTTAAATAACTGATAAAATAGCATGGTATTTTGACTAGGAGTTAATAACATGACAGAAAAAGCAACACTTGAGAAAATCCATAGCCAAGTAACCGAGAATCCTGTAGTAATTTACATGAAAGGGAGCCCACAGTTCCCAATGTGCGGATTCTCAAGCAGAGCTGCTCAAGCGCTTGCCGATACAGGCCTCCCTTTCTCTTTTGTAAACGTGATGGATGATTCACTCATTTTTGAACATCTTCCAAAATATGCAGATTGGCCAACGTTCCCACAAATCTACATCGGTGGCGAGCTTATCGGTGGATGCGACATCGTTTTAGAACTAGCAGAGCGCAATAGCCTAAAACAGATGATGAATGATGCCATTGAGAATCAAGCATAATCGGCGATCACCAATAAATTTATCATTCATTAGAAAAGGCCCATCTCAATATGGGTCTTTTGCTAACAAGGAGTCCTACAATGAATGTTTTTGAGATAAAACACCCTCTCGTTGCCCACAAAATAGGCAAAATGAGAAAATCAGAGATCTCTACTAAAGACTTTAGGGAACTCGCTTCAGAGCTTGCACAACTCTTAGCTTATGAAGCCACTAAAGATCTCGAAACAGAAGTTCGTACTATCGAAGGATGGGCGGGCGATGTTGAAGTTGAGCAGATCAAAGGTAAAAAAGTAACCATCGTTCCAATCCTCAGAGCAGGTATCGGAATGCAGCAAGGCGTCTTAGAGTTAATTCCTGGTGCGCGCGTTTCTGTCGTAGGATTTGAAAGAGATCCTGACACATTAGAAGCGATTGCTTACTACCAAAAGCTCACCACCCATATGGAAGATCGTACGGCTTTAATCATCGATCCGATGCTTGCAACAGGCGGTACCGCGATTGCAACGATTGATCTTCTAAAACAAGCAGGTTGTAAAAAAATTAAAGCGCTTTTCCTTGTTGCCGCACCTGAAGGAATTGAAAAGCTACATGCAAAACACCCTGATGTTGATATCTATACTGCCTCCGTTGATAAAGGTCTCAATGAAGATGCTTATATTCTTCCAGGTCTTGGCGATGCCGGCGATAAAATTTTTGGAACTGTTGAAGAGGCTTAATGCGACTTTAACGACCCTTCAATGAAGACAGAGCTCCTTGCAATGATTTTATAACAATCATTACGAGAGCTCTTTTGTTTTTTAAGATTTTACCTTAATCACAAGCAGTAACCCTGTAAAAACCTGACGTGTGGTATTCAAAGTGACGCCCCATTCATTAAAAAATGGCGACTGATCACCCTTAAAAAAGCAGGAAGAATCCCACATACCTCTTTTCAATCTGATCTATTTAAATAATAATGGATCAAAATTCATCCTCAAGGTACACTTCATATGGTACAGGAGTTACCTCACAAAAAAACGTTATTACAATTCTATCTAAACGAGATAACCCATTGTAAAGAGACTACATTATGATCCCTTTTTTGAAGAAAATGCCTTTGAAGACTCTTGCTATTTTATTAGCAGCGCTTCTCACATTACCTCAAATCACTACGGCTTCTGAAACAGATGAACAGAAATGGTTCCGAACCGGCAAACAAGCTATTATCAAAAAAGATTGGGAAGCGTATCAATCTTCTCGAGAGCAACTCTTAGAATCATCCTTACTGCCCTATCTTGAATTCTATTACTATCAAGAGCAGATTGAGGAGAGTGATCCTCAAGAAGTTCTCGATTTTGCTGAAAAATATACCAATGAACCCTTTGCCAATACGCTCAAAATCGTACTCTTCAAAGAGCGAGAGCGTCAAAAGAATTTTCAATTTATCTTAGATAATGCCAACTTTGCCAATACTCTCGGTTTAAAATGTTATCTCTACAATGCGCAATATCAACAATCTATTCTC